>JAAWPV010000075.1 GCA_022800215.1 Oscillospiraceae bacterium
CGCATCCCCGTGCAGTATGCCAAGCGGGTGGTGGGCCGGAAGATGTACGGCGGCCAGTCCAGCCATATTCCCCTGAAGGTGAATATGTCCGGCGTGCTTCCCATCATCTTCGCCCAGTCCATTGCCTCTCTTCCCGCTACCATCTGCGCCTTTGCGGGCGTCGAGGCCGGCGATCCCGGTTTCTGGGGCGACTTTCTGGATGTGTTCGACGCCAACGGCCTGGTGTACACCATCGTGTACTTCCTGCTGATCCTGGCATTCAGCTATTTCTACTCCACCATGCAGTTTGACCCCACCGAGGTGGCCAACAACCTGAAGAAGAACGGCGGCTTCGTGCCCGGCTTCCGGCCCGGCAAGCCCACCGCCGACTTCATCCGCAAGGTGCTGGGCAAGATCACCTTCTTCGGCGCCATCTTCCTGTCGGTCATCGCTATCCTGCCCATCATCACCGGCAACATCATCGGTCAGGATAGCCTGTCTCTGGGCGGAACCTCCATCATCATCGTGGTGGGCGTTGCTCTGGAGACCAGCAAGGCGCTGGAGGCTCAGCTCATGATGCGTCACTACAAGGGCTTCCTTGAGTGAGCGGAGGGAAACGCTGATGAAACTGATTTTCCTGGGCCCTCCCGGGGCCGGCAAAGGCACCCAGGCGGCCATCGTCTGCAAGAAGCTTGACATCCCCTCCATCTCCACCGGGGATATGCTCCGTTCCGCCATCAAAGAGGGCACCGAGGTGGGCAAGCAGGCCCAGTCCTATATGGATGCGGGTAAGCTGGTCCCTAATGAGGTCGTCATCGGCATCGTGGTGGAGCGGGTGGCGAAACCCGACTGCGCCAAGGGCTATATCCTGGACGGGGTGCCCCGCACCATCGCCCAGGCCGAGGCGCTGGAGAAGGCCGGCATTCGCTTCGACCATGTGATCTCCATCGAGACCGCCGACGAGGTGGTCATGGGCCGTCTCAGCGGCCGCCGGGTCTGCCCCGGCTGCGGCGCCACCTTCCATGTGACGGGCAACCCGCCCAAGCAGGAGGGGATCTGCGACGCCTGCGGTCAGGCGCTGGTCCAGCGCAAGGACGACACCGCCGAGACCATCCAGAACCGCCTGGCCGTCTATCACCAGGAGACCGAGCCTCTGAAAGCTTTTTACGAGCAGCGGGGCCTTCTCCGCAAGGTAGCGGACGATGGTGGCATTGAATCCACCAACAACGCGATCATGGCGATTCTGGGGAAGTGAGAACATGGAAATGATCTCCATTAAGTCTCCGGCTGAGATCGAGAAGATGCGCGCCGCCGGGCGGCTTACCGCTCAGGCCCGCAAGCTGGCAGGAAGCATGGTTCGGCCCGGGGTCAGCACCCTGGAAATCGACCGGGAGGTCCGCAAGTTCATTGAAAGTCACGGCGCAAAGCCGTCTTTCCTGGGCTACGGCGGCTTCCCCGCCTCCACCTGTATCTCGGTCAACGAGGTGGTCATCCACGGGATCCCCGACCACCGGAAGCTGAAGGAGGGCGACATCGTCTCTGTGGACGTGGGCGCCTACCTGAACGGTTTCC
This sequence comes from Oscillospiraceae bacterium, assembly GCA_022800215.1. Classification (GTDB taxonomy): domain Bacteria; phylum Bacillota; class Clostridia; order Oscillospirales; family Oscillospiraceae; genus Vermiculatibacterium. Next base: position 1,552 of record JAAWPV010000075.1, read on the forward strand.
ACGGGGATTGCGCCGCCACCTACCCCTGCGGCCAGGTGAGCGAGGAAGCCCAAAAGCTCATCGACGTGACCCGTCAGAGCTTCTTTGAGGGTATCCGGTTCGCCAAAGTGGGCCAGCGGGTCTCCGACATTGGCCATGCCGTCCAGAAGTATGTGGAAGGTTTCGGCTACGGTGTGGTCCGGGATTTCGTGGGCCATGGTGTGGGCCGGGAAATGCACGAAGCTCCCGAGGTCCCCAATTTCGGCGCGGCGGGCCATGGCGCCCGGTTCCAGCCGGGTATGGTCATCGCCGTGGAGCCCATGGTGTGCGCGGGTGATTGGCGGGTGAAGGTGCTCCGGGACAAGTGGACCACCGTCTCCGCCGACGGAAGTCTCAGCGCTCACTACGAGAACACCCTCCTCATCACCGATGGGGAGCCCGAGCTCCTGACGGTGGACGAGAATGGGGAGCCTGCCTGATGTTTGATTACACAGGCTGGATCGTCCGCTCCACTGCCGGACGGGATCAGGGAGACATCTTCTGCGTGATGGGTGTGGACCGGGAGCAGAACCGTCTGCTGCTGGCTGACGGTAAGCACCGAAAGGTTGCCCGGCCCAAGCATAAAAAACTGGGACACGTAGAGGTACTGGCCGATCACCTGCATATGTATGACCATCCCGCCATCGAAAAGCTGAAGCAGGGCCAAGCCCTGACGGACAAAGAGCTGCGGAGAGCCTTAGCCGCTTTCCGAGCCAAGGAGGTTTGACGCTTTGGCAAAAGACGATATGATCGAGGTGGAGGGCACCGTGGTGGAATCCCTCCCCAACACCACCTTCCGGGTGGATATCGGTAACGGCCACATCATCCTGGCCCACATCTCCGGCAAGCTGCGGATGAACTTCATCCGCATTCTGCCCGGCGACAAGGTCACGGTCCAGATGTCGCCCTACGACCTCACCAGAGGCCGTATCACCTGGCGGACGAAATGATCCGCCCCAACAATGTATTCCCGGCGGGGGATCCCGCCATGTAACTATCAACGACCGAGTCGATACAGACCTTGCCGGAACCATGAAAAATGGGGTCCCCGCGAAAGCGGTCCTCAGCTTTCGTGGGGAGAGGAGACACAGCGGAACAAATGAGCTTTCGGGCTCAGCCCGGAAGCGAACGCTGTGGAGCTTGTGTCGACGAGGGGCCATCAAGGCATTCACAAGGAGGTTCATTATGAAAGTAAGACCGTCCGTGAAGCCCATGTGCGAGAAGTGCAAAATCATCAAGCGCAAGGGCAAGGTCATGGTAATTTGCGAAAACCCCAAGCATAAACAAAGACAAGGTTAAGGAGGTGCTGAAACAGTATGGCTCGTATTGCTGGTATTGATTTGCCCAGAGAGAAGCGGATCGAGATCGGTCTCACGTATATCTTTGGCATTGGGCGCACCAGCGCCAACAAGATCCTGGCTGAGGCCGGGATCAACCCCGACACCCGGGTGAAGGATCTCAGCGAGGCTGAGGAGGCCAAGCTCCGTGAGATCATCGGTCACAGCTACACTGTGGAGGGCGACCTCCGCCGTGATCTGGCGATGGACATTAAGCGGCTGACCGAAATCGGCTGCTACCGGGGCGTGCGGCATCGCCGCGGCCTGCCCGTCCGGGGCCAGAGAACCAAGACCAACGCCCGTACCCGTAAGGGTCCCAAGCGCACGGTCGCCAACAAGAAGAAGTAAGGAGGGATAGCAAATGGCTGCAACTGCTAAGAAGACGGTCCGCCGTCGCCGCGAAAAGAAGAACGTTGAAAGAGGCCAGGTGCATATCCGTTCCTCCTTCAATAACACCATGGTCACCGTGACCGACATGCAGGGCAACGCCCTGAGCTGGGCGTCCTCCGGTGAGATGGGATTCCGGGGTTCCCGGAAGTCCACCCCCTTTGCCGCTCAGACTGCCGCCGAGACTGCCGCCAAGGCCGCCATCGAGGCCGCTGGGCTCAAGACCGTCGAGGTCTACGTAAAGGGTCCCGGCCAGGGCCGTGAGGCCGCCATCCGGGCGCTCCAGGCCGTGGGCCTGGAGGTCACCCTCATCAAGGACGTGACCCCTGTGCCCCACAATGGCTGCCGTCCGCCCAAGCGCCGCAGAGTGTAAGAAGGAGGAGAATCCAATATGGCTAAGAATATGCAGCCCATCGCAAAGCGCTGCAAGGCGCTGGGGATCTCCCCCGCCGCCATGGGTTATGACAAGAAGACCACCAACCGTAAGCCCAAGGCCAACGTTCGCCGCAAGGAGAGCGAGTACGCCACCCAGCTGAAGGAGAAGCAGAAGGTCAAGTTCGTTTACGGCATTCTGGAGAAGCAGTTCCACTCCTACTACGAGAAGGCCATGCGGATGCCCGGCGAGACCGGCGAAAATCTGCTGGTTCTGGTGGAGCGCCGGCTGGACAACGTGGTGTACCGTCTCGGTTTCGCCATGACCCGCCGGGAGGCCCGTCAGCTGGTGAACCACGGCCACTTCACCGTCAACGGTAAGAAGGTCAACATTCCTTCCTACCTTGTGAAGGTGGGCGACGTCATCGAAGTGAGGGAGTCTTCCCGTCAGAGCGTGAAGTTTAAGCGCTTTGTGGGCGAGGACGCCATCATCGTCAACGTGCCCCAGTGGCTGAGCAAGGAGAAGAATACCCTCACCGGCACCGTCACCAAGCTGCCCGCCCGTGAGGATATCGACCTGCCCATCGAGGAGCACCTCATCGTGGAGCTCTACTCCAAATAAGCCTTACCCTCGGTCCCAACGAAGACAAGTAATCCGACGGCGGCGCAGTCCGACCGTCCCATGAAGGAGGGTAATCTATGGTTGAAATTGAAAAGCCTCGCATCGAATGCGAAGATAACGGCGATGCCAGCTATGGCAAGTATGTGGTGGAACCCCTGGAGCGTGGCTACGGTACTACCCTTGGTAATGCACTTCGGCGCGTACTGCTCTCGTCTCTGCCCGGAACGGCGGTGACCTCCATTAAGATTGCCGGTATCCAGCATGAATTCAGCACCATCCCCGGAGTGAAGGAGGACGTGACCGAGATCGTTCTCAATGTGAAGGCCATCATCGCCAAGCTCCACTGCGAGGGCGTAAAGACCGTCTACATTGAGCAGAGCGGCGAGTGTGAAGTGACCGCCGGCGACATCAAGGCCGACGGCGAGGTGGAGATCCTCAACCCTGAACTCCATATCGCCACTCTGGGTCCCGGCGCCAGCCTTAATATGGAGCTGACCTTGTCCCACGGCCGGGGCTATGACCCCGCTGAGCGGAACAAGACAGCCCAGACAGTGATCGGCACCATCCCTGTGGACTCTGTCTATACGCCGGTGAAGAAGGTCAACTACACCGTGGAAAACACCCGTGTGGGTGACCGCACCGACTTCGACAAGCTGACATTGGAGATCTGGACCAACGGAACCATCGACGCCCGGGACGCTGTTTCCTTGGGCGCCCGGATCCTGGTGGACCACTTCCTGCTGTTCACTGACCTTTCCGAGACCATGGGCAGCGCCTCCACCGTGGTGGAGAAGGCCGAGGCCCAGCGGGACAAGGTGCTGGAGATGACCAT
>JAAWPV010000062.1 GCA_022800215.1 Oscillospiraceae bacterium
GCCACGGTCAGCTGACGCTGATGCATGGCGCAGGTGCCGGTGGTCCGCCGGGGCAGGATCTTGCTCCGCTCGGACAGGAACCGCTTCAGCTTGGCGGCGTCCTTGTAGTCGATGTGCTCCACTTTGTCGGCGCAGAAGGTACAAACCTTGCGGCGCTTCCGGCCGCGGGGACGCATCTCTTTGTTGTCCATAGGCATAAGGGATAACCTCCTTATCAATCAAAATTAGAACGGCAGATCGCCGTCATCGTCGTCCACCAGTTCAGAGAACTGGTCGTCGTCCGCCCCGGGGGCGGCGTACTGGGACGCGGGCTGGGCGGGGGCGGAGGAGTAGGAAGAGGGAGCATAGCTTCCGCCATTGTCCCCGTCCCGCCGGGAATCGCCGAAGTAGAAGTTCTCGGCCACCACCTCGGCGGCGGTGCGCTTGTTGCCGTCCCGGTCGGTATAAGGCCGGATCTGGAGACGGCCCTCCACCACGGCCATGCGGCCCTTGGTGAAGTAGCGGCTGATGAATTCAGCGGTCTGGCGCCAGGCGACCACATTGATGAAGTCGGTTTCCCGCTCGCCGGTCTGCTTGTTTTTGAAGTCGCGGTCCACAGCCAGCCGGACGGTAGCCACCGTCACGCCGCTGGGCGTGGTCCGAAGCTCCGGGTCGGCCACCAGCCGGCCCATGATGGTGATGTGATTGAGCATGTTCCTTCCCCCTTACTCGTCCAGGCAGACGATGATGGAACGCAGGATGCCGTCGGTGATCCGGAAGATACGGTCCAGCTCGGCGGGGAAGGCGGGCGCGGCGGTAAAGGTCATCCGCACATAGTGGCCCTCGGTCTGATCCTCGATGGGATAGGCCAGATGACGCTTGCCCCACTCGTCCACTTCCACCTGGGTGGCGTTGCTCTCGCAGAGAGTCTTGAACTTTTCCACCAGGGCGGCGGTGTCCTCCTCGTTCTTACGGGGATCGATGATGAACACAGCTTCGTAGTTAGCACTCAGTTTTGCCATTTTTCTTGCACCTCCTTATGGTCGTGTGGCCCCCGGTCTCTTGCCGGGAGCAAGGAGCTCTGTCATTAGACAGGCTATATAATTATAGCGGAAATTCCGGGAAAGTCAAGTGGGAAATGGAAAAAGACCTTTTTTCCTTGAATTTTTTCGTGATATATGATATATAGAGAACAAGTCGCATGGGGGTGTGAGAAGATGAAAGAAGATACCCTTATATTTGAATGTATGGGTTTTGGAGAAGATGGCAAATTTTTCCTTGAACATACAGGGCGGGGCGAAGATATTTCTCCTGAGTTTCTTTTGAAGAATTTATCTGCGCAGGCAAAGTCTTTGGCTATCACTTTGGAGGATTTGAGCCATCCAATCAAAAATTTTACCCATTGGGTCGCCTGGAACATCCCTGCCGTTACAGATATCCCAAAGGGGATCCCGGCGGGTGCATCACTTCCCTCTTTCGGCAATGCGGTGCAAGGAATTGGATATGGGTTCCACCGTTATGCCGGACCCAAGCCACCAAAGGGGACATCTCACCGGTATCGCTTTACGGTCTATGTGCTGGATTGCAAACTGGAATTGCCTCCCTGTTCCACCAAGCGGCAGGTCCTTCGCCGGGCTGGGGGCCATATCATACAGCAAGGGGAGATCTGCGGATATTTTGTATGAAAGACACTATGAATCAAAAGGCGGCTGCTGACGGTAGGCAGCCGCCTTTTTGATTGGGACCTGTGGCCCACCGCTCGCCCTCGCTCCAGGCTCCCTTGCAGTCCCTTGCCTCCGCTCCAAAAATTTCTCTTGACAACTGTGTATAAACAATATATACTGTGTATGTCCGATAGATACAGTTGCAACAAAACCGTCGGAGGGATCACATGGACATCATCATCAGAAACACGGGGGAGAGCCCCATCTACGACCAGATCACCCGGCAGGTCAAGACGTTGATTCTCACCGGGGCATTGAAGGAGGGGGACGCCCTTCCCTCCATGCGGCTTCTGGCCAAGGACCTCCGGATCTCGGTCATCACCACCAAGCGGGCTTACGAGGAGCTGGAGCGGGAGGGCTTCATCACCACCGTCCCCGGCAAGGGCTGCTTTGTGGCCCCCAAAAACCTGGAGCTGGCCCGGGAGAACGCCCTCCGGCAGGTGGAGGAGCACCTTCAGAAGGCGGTGGAGGCCGCCCGTCTGGGAGGGATCGCCCCCGCCGAAGTGAAAGAAACCTTAGATATCATCTGTGGGGAGGAATAAACCATGGAGTACGCCATCAAAATAGACCATCTCACCAAGGACTATGGGTCCTTTGTCTTACAGGATGTGTCCCTGGCCGTCCCCGGCGGCACCATCATGGGCCTTATCGGGGAGAACGGCGCGGGCAAATCCACCACCATCAAGTGCATTTTGAACCTCATTCACCGGGATGCCGGCACCATCACCCTCCTGGACAAGGACAACATCGCCGAGGAAGCGGCAGTGAAGGAGGACATCGGCCTGGTGCTGGACGAATCCCTGTTTCACGACAGCCTGAGGCCCCGGGATGTGGGGAAGATCATGGGAAAGCTCTACCAAAACTGGGACGGCAGGCTTTTTGACAGCTATCTGGAAAAGTTCTCCCTGTCCAAGGATAAGCTGGTGAAGGAGCTTTCCAAGGGCATGAAGATGAAGCTGTCCATCGCCGCCGCATTGTCCCACCATCCCAGGCTTCTGATCCTGGACGAGGCCACCTCCGGCCTGGACCCGGTGGTCCGGGACGAGCTGCTGGACGAATTTCTGGCCTTCATCCAGGATGAGGACCACGCCATCCTCATCTCCAGCCACATTACCAGCGACCTGGAGAAGGTGGCCGACTACGTGACCTACCTTCACAAGGGCCGGGTGGCGGTCCAGGGGACCAAGGACGAGCTGCTGGAGTCTTACGGCCGTCTGGCCTGCACGCGGACCGATCTTGCAAAAGTAGACCGGGCCTTCCTTGCCGGGGTTCGGGAGAACCAGTTCGGCTGCGAAGCTCTGGTGAAAGACCGCCGGGCCTTCCGTGCCGCCTATCCGGACCTGCCCGTGGACCCGGTGAGCCTGGAGGATATCATGGTATTTACCGTAAAGGGGGAGCAGAAATGAGCGGTTTCATAATAAAAGATATTTTGGTGATGAAAAACACCCTGCGTTATTACCTTTTTCTCATGGCGGTCTATGGCCTTTTGGCCGTCATGGGGGTGTTCCCTTACAGTATCATCGCCGGCTTCATCGTGCTGGTGGGTATGATGACCCCCATCTCCACTTTCGCCTACGACGAGCAGGCCCGCTGGGACAAGTACGCCGCTGCTACCCCCGCCGGACGCCGGGGGGTGGTGAAGAGCAAGTACGCCTTCACTCTGCTGCTCTTGGCCGTGGCCAGCCTCTTTACCCTGGTGATCCTGGAGGCCCTCTGGTTTCTGGGCAAAGAGGACATCGGAAGCTGGGCGGAGCCTCTCATGGTGGTGGGAGTCATGAATTGTATCTCCCTGCTCATCGCCAGCGTCACCCTGCCCGTCATGTTCAAGTACGGCTCGGAGAAGAGCCGGGTCATCTCCATGGTGATTTGTGTGGGGGTGTTCGGTTCCGTGGCCCTGCTGGCCTTCCTGGCGGAAAAGGGGATAAACTTCTCCGCCATGGGGGCGGCCATTTCCTCACTGAGCCCCTGGGTCATAGCCGCCGCCCTCCTTCTGGTGACCGTGGCCGTGACCCTCTTGTCCTACCGGATCTCCCTCCGCATTTATACAAAACGGGAACTGTAAAAAGCTCTGCCCCTCTGTCGCTCCACATCAACAAAGAAGACCCCTCCGCAAAAGCGGAGGGGTCTTCTTCCTGTCGTTATAAGTGTTACCCGCCCAGGGTCATGCCCGAACCTAAGCCGTCCTTGTCCAGCATTCGCTCCAGCACCTCCACGTCGGTGGCGATGTCCATGGCCTCGGTCTTGAACAGCTGGTCCAACTGCTTTTCAAAGCCCTCCACCACCTTATCCATCATCCCCTCGATGCGCTCCTTGGCGGCGGAGATATTTTCTCCCTCCACCCCTTGGGCGTCCATCTGGGCGTATGCGTTCAGTATTTTTAAGGTAGTGGGCAGGTAGTAGTTCAAAAACTGCCGCAGCTCCGGGGCTTTGGCCGGATTCCGCCGCTGATAGTCCAAAATCTTCCCGGTGATCTCTCCGATGCGGTCGATCTTCCGGCTCATAACCTCGTCGGGGATGGCGTCGTTGACCCGCTTGATCTCCCGCAGAATGGCGTCATCGTCCGCTTCCTGGTTCTTGGCTTCTGTGGCTGGCTCCTGCTTGGGCTCTGCTTTAACAGTGGGCTGAGCGGCGGCCTCATAGCCCTGGTCGGTGAGGACCAGGCGGTTGGAGGCCCGGTCGATGTAACCCATGGGCAGGATACCTTCGGCAAGCATCCACTGAAGGTCGGCGATGACTTTCTTTTCATTGACCCCGGCGGCGCTTGCCAAATCGGAGAGGAACACCGACTTCCGCAGACCGATGACTCCCATGTAGAGCCGGCACCGCCGGGCTCTTCGGGTCCGGCCGATGCCGGTGAACATGGTGAACAGTCCTGCGCAGGTACAGCCGAAGAGGGGGAAGAGAGGCGTCAGAGCGAAGCCCTCTGCGTCAATGATGGCCGCCATCCCGATGGAGCAGCCGAACCCGGCGAGACCACCCAAAAAGGTCATCAGCTTGCCGCCCTTGATTTTCTTTAAAAACTTGGCGCTGCTGCTTGTCGTTTTGGCCTTGGCCGCCGCCTGCTTGGGAGGTACATAGGCGGCCCGCTGCTGACTCCCCATGCCGGGACTGGTCCCCGGCCGGCCATAGGCGCTTTGACCGGCGGCACCCTGAGTTCCCATCCCCGGCCCGGCGGCGGAGCCCGGCCGGCTGTATGTCTGTTGCCCGGTGGCCCCGGTGGGGGGCGTTTTCCGCTGGCCTTGCTGGTAGGCTCCCGCACCGTAATACCGGCGGTTGGTGCCTACTGAACGGTCAAAAAAGGACAGCCGCACGCCGGAGAGGTTCATAAAGAGAAGGATCATGCCCAAGGGAAAAAGAGGCGAGATGATAAAACAGGAGACAATGGCCCACCAGGGAATGTTGGA
>JAAWPV010000079.1 GCA_022800215.1 Oscillospiraceae bacterium
TTATAATATATATTATAAGGTAGTACGTTGCTCCACTTCCTCTCCCTTGGCTACAGATATACCTCAGAGTATAGGAAGTAGACATGTCCTCCGGCAATACCGGAGTATATAGGAAAGCCTGACTAAAAATTTGGACAGGCGTTGCTATCGAAGGTAAGTCTTTCAAAACGGCATCACCCATCGGCCATACGGCCGATGGGTATGATTCGTTTATTAGGGTGTATTGTCTCCCCCGTTGTCTACATGGTTCATATAGTCAACAGGACGGTAGAATTCTGTCAGAGACACACCCGTGGCAATGCTCCTGCGAATCAGGTTGGAATCAATGTTGTTGATGTTACGGTCATTGTTGGCATCCAAAATACGATAACGATAAAGCAGTTGATCTGCCTGAGGATAATTCGTCGCTTCTAAAGGTAGAGATGCGCTGTAACGGTCCCGAACTGCGTCGGCATCCGTCGTTGTTACGTAGACATTAGATGTAGTTTCGATGTTGGCATCCACATCCCCCTTAGGAGATAGGATGATTACAGGCCGGGTAAAGTACATCGTATGCTCTTCCCCGCCCTCTTGGTCAATATGATCCACAAAGGTATAGGTCAACCGATAGATGCCGGGGCGAACTGTTTTCACATCTGCAAAGGCATCCACCAAACTAACAGGCATGACACCATCCACCACCGGAATATCTGTTTTCAGGGATAGCGGAGCGGTGATCATAGTATCACTATTAAACTTGTCAGAAAGGGTCCCAGCTGCATCGTCCAACTGGTAGTAGTTATTCAAAGAAATATCAATGGTACCATTTAGCAAATCACCGGCGCTGGTCTTGATCTCCTTAGCGCCCGGATCATCAAACGCTTGCCCCAAGTATACGAAGAGCACAATATCATCCTTATCATAGTTGATACCGTCCTCCCATGCCTCAGGCCAATATATATTCGTCAAGCCTTCTGCCTTTACAGGTGTATAGGAAGTTTGGAAGCGACTGCTTAAATCGAATGCTCGCTTCGCCTCCATCTTATCGGCAGGCGTGGGGAATCGAACATCATCGTTTTCAATCATGCCATAGGGGGAATTACCCGCCATGGCAACGTGGAGCGCTTCATCAGTGGGGCGCTTGGCAAAACGCACCTTGTAAATACGCTCTACCACTACATCCTTGCCATCACTATCCGGCGTGGTAAAATCGATAGGCCACTGGTCCTTGTTGATACCGTTTGCTTTGGGACTCCGTTTGTCATAGAAAATGCGCACCGTGATAACCGCCGTCTCCCCTGCTTCTGGCGCAGCAAAAATCATACTGCGGTGCTGGGTGGGAACTGCAGTATCTCCCGGAGTTCCGTTTGGATTTTCTGTGCTTGGCTCATTGCTGTAAACACTGGTATTGTTTGCATCGTTTCGGTTCATGGTGACCCAAGGATAGACATCTTCATTGATTCCCAAAGCATCATTGAATGCCAACAACTCCCGTAATGTCACTTCTACACCACAGAAATCATCGTCATCATTCAAAAGGACTACATATTCGTCCCTCTGAGAATCAAACAGAACCACCTGATACATTCCGCTGTCGGTCTCCCGCAGATCACGCTCGCTATTGGAATCCCAAACGTTACTGCCGTCATTCATTTGCCAGGCAAACGCATGGAGATCGGATAGGCGCAGTTTAGAAAGCAGCGGTTCAAAGTAATCTACATATACCGTCACCGAATAGTCAGGCATACCTGTGGGGAAACGGAATAGCCGTTCATCCTCAGACAAAACACCATCCGCTGTGGGGATATACTCCTCCAAATACACTTTATCGGCTTCATTCCCGGTATTTACATTATTAATATAATAGTATACCTGGGGCTTACCATTCAGCTCCAGCAGTTCATACTCATCCTTCCGGGTAGTCAAAATCCACACCGGGGAATCTTCAGTATAAGCACCACTCACAGAAGTAGAGTCGTACGTGTCCGTCCCAGCCACAGTTGTCACACCAGCTACGAAGCCAGCAGTACCCATAGACAGATCCTCGGGCCGGACGATCAATGTCACTTCATAGACCGGCTTTTTGGTAATGGTTATCTCTGCCTCAAATGTCTTTAACCAGCCCTGGCTGCACATTACATCCAGCTTCACATCTTCATAGAAATGAGAATCAAGGCCAGTGTTATCCGGCGAAGCCAAAAGATTGGGAACATAGGAAATCTCAAAGGTGGTAGATGATCCTGCGGCCAAATTAGCTGCAGGTTGAGACAGAATGGTAAAGTAGGACTCAGAGGGCAGGATGTATATGCCCTTGATTTCATCTGTCCCAAGGTTTGTCAGGGTAAGTGTGACCACCTGTTGATAGGTATAACCCTCTTGTTTGGTATTAAAGAGGACTCGTTGGACCTGATTGTCCGCGGTATAACGAATACTGTCACCAAACTGTTCGTACGTCAAGCGCAAATCGGCAGGGTCAATATCCGGTTTTTCCTCTTCGCTCTGAAGTTGGACCCGTACCTTAGCCTGTCGATTAATATATGCAGAGCTTCCAGTCGGATTCTGCACCGTTCCATAACCACTATAGGTATAAGTACGTGCAAAAAGATCCGCGCCAAAGTCCACAATCTGCCCTGCCGCCATGGTACCGGTAATCGTGGGCCACTGGTCCTGAGTACCGCCGGCCGGATCTACCTTGAATTGCCTAGTGTAGCCCGGCTCTTCGCCACTAACGGCATCATAACGTGTAACCACCCAGTCCGCCGCCTTATCCTTGGTAGCAGGTAAGGTTACCAAAGTAGACAGTCCGGCGCCGGGATAGACAGGCAACAGTCCGGCCCGGAGTCCGGTAAAGTCAAAGAGTTCAGCTTCCAGCGCTGTGCCGGTTGTACCAGGCTCCAGAATATAGCTCCTCAAATAAACGTTCATTCTGGGACGGGAATATGCGCTGATGGGATCGCTGACCATGTTGAGCGTAACCGAACTATCTGTTTTGCTGACAGTATTTTTGAGCACTTCCATGCTGAACCAGCCGCCCAAATTGATGTTGCGCCGGAGGGCTTCCCGCTGTGCAGCATAGGCATCCGTAGCGTTCAAATCACCTGGATTAATGGTAATCTGGTACCCATTCATGTTACCCGCCCATGTCAGACCCACATTATAGCGGCCATTATAGCCGGAGTTTCCAGCGGTAAACCAGGCCGGATCAATATATGTTCCATCAGATTGATACAACCTGTGTCCATCGTACTCTTTATCTTGCATGCTCTCGTACTCATGGTCGCTGTATGTACCATCCTCATTTTTCTTGCGTTTGGCCACCTCGATGGTCAAATATCCATCCTCATCACTGGGATAGGCCCGCATCTCAAAGGCTTCCGCATCGGGCCAGGAATCGTCCCAAGGCCACTCAGTCTCATCAATCAAAGTCCGTTTGGACTCCAGGGGATAATCAGATTTAGGCACCGTCAGCCAAGGGTAAGTCCGCTGGATATCTCCCCGAGTTAGGTTGCTTTCAAATTCATACTCTCCAATGCCAGTAGCAGCATCCACACCCACACGGTTTGTAACATCGTCGTCCTCCAAGGGCCAATGCAGTTCGGTGCCGTCCTGAGCCGTAGTCTTTACATCCTCAATAAGGTTGGGCGTCCACCCCACAGACATGGTGGGTATGACTCCAGAAATAGGCGTGACAACAGGAACCCCTCCCACAACGAAGTCTGGAGTGGCATTCAATTCCAACTTAGCCTCTTCAACCAACTGCAGGCCGGAATACCGGTAAGGCACCTCACCAATCTCATTCCAGAAGGTCAGCGCCGGCCTGTCTACGACAACATCCACCAACTCCACCCGAGTCACATTCAGTTGAATCTCCACCGGGTACGGATAAGTCTTCAATTGCTCCTCATTACTACCGGAACTGGGAATACCCACAGTCTCCAGATAAGTGAAATATTGGCTGATCGTATACCGGCCAGCTTTCGGCTCGTAGATAAACTGCTCCTCTATATCCGCGGCACCCTCGGAACCAGAGACAGTGAAAGTATAACTGTACCGGCCGTCGTTCCCCAGGCTTTCCACGCCGGGGACGAAGGCAAAGGTGCCGGTATCATCAGCCATCCACTTTTCAAATGTATAACCACCGTCAGCATTCCAAGTGAAGCGATAACCGTTGGCCTCCACCATATTATAACGAGTCACCGCACCCATGGCCGGATCATACTTCTCATACTGATCGGTGTCCTCATTATAAATATAGTCACCAGCAGGGTCTTCCACCCCACGGTATCGACTTTGTCCATCGCTGTGACGCACGTAGATGTCCCCATCAAGGGTATAACGACCGCAATCAATGAGCATTCCAGGGCCATCATTGGGCATGTCATATGCGTCAGTGGTTCCATCGCCCCAATAGATACTCGTATCCTCCATGGCTCCACTGGCATAGGTCACCCGTACAGAGTCGGCATAATTCTGCATGACCCGGGCCAAATCGCTGACTTTACCGTCGGTAAAGGCCTGGTAGGCGTTGATAGTCAGGTCATCTTCAATCGGTTCTACGTTAAGGACAGCGTCGATAAGGTTGATGGAAATGTCCAAATTGGCATTATTTTTGTTTCCTCGAACCAGTTGCAATGTATATCCTATCGGCGGTCTTCCCACTTTTTGCTCCAGATAGGATAAATGCCACTCCTCTGTCTCATGCTCCCGAATCAACAGAGTCAAATCAGCTGCAATTCCGTTTGTACCATTAAACTTCGCCATCAATTCCGGTAGTTTATCCGGATCTACCCGGAAGCTGATAGTGCCAATGGTAGTTTTCTCTTCTCCTGTTTGGATATAAGTCAATTCTTGAGAGTTTGCAGCCTTGGGCGCTTTTCCAATATTTCCGCCTTTGTCCAAATTCTCTACCAAATCGCTTCGCAATACCAAGTGGAGATCCATACGTTCAGAATTTGGTTGAACCGAGGCATAGCCAGTATTTGTTCCGGCAGAAGTATCCGGTCGGCCCCAGTTGAAGGGATCGGCGCTCTGGACTTCGGTACTACCGTCTGTAGCCCCACTTACCGGCACTTCCACGGTATAGAGAGCCTCATCCGTCCTGAAAAACAGATGATACAGCGGATCATTGTCATCACTGGTTCCCGGGTCACTGGAGTTGATATTTTTTTCTACAAGCGGGGCATTGGTTTTCCAGTCAGAGGGAACCATATACTCCGAATTATATTGTATGGGGAGTTCCAAGGCCCGAATCTTATTCTTGTTCACATCCTTGCTGCTGACAGAAAGTTCCAGCAACGCCTGAACAGACCCGTCCGTCATAGTGCGAAGTTCAATTCCGTCAACATAAATCGTGGGCCTGTCACCGGCGCCAAGAACAAGTCCCGCAGCAAAAAGGGACGCCACCATGGCCACCGCAACCGCTCCAGAAACAAGAGCTTTACTTCTCTTTATTTTTTTCATGATGGCACCCCCTTTTTGGGCTTTTCTCAAAATAGGCGCAGTGACACACTTTACATAATAATACGTATATACTTTACCATTATTTCATTTTTCTGTCAACTGTTTTCGCCCTTTTCTGCACTTCAAATTGATAAATATATCCAGCCAAAAAATGAATGAGCGCAGCCAACAATCAGGCTGCGCTCATTCGTTCTTCCAACTATAACATCCCCGCTTTTAATAGGACTCCAAAACAGGACTGTACTCGTTGGTCAAATTGTTGTAGTAGAACCACTCGAACACGCTCATGCTGTAGTTGTTCAGAATCTGTTCCAGATCCCAGGAGTCTACCTTGTTATCCCGGTTAAAGTCCAGGTACTGCTGCTGCGGCAGAGTATCTGTAGCAGCCAGAGCACTTAGGTAGAGTGCCAGCATTTGGGTCCGGCTGGCTCCCAGGTTGGTCATCACAATCTGCTCCAAAAGCGTATCATTCGGGGTCTCAGGCGCCGGCACAACGACGACAGGCTCTTCGGGCTCCTCGGGCTCTTCGGGCTCTTCAGGCTCTTCAGGCTCTTCGGGCTCCTCAGGCTCGGCGGGCTCCTCAGGCTCTTCGGGCTCTTCAGGCTCCTCGGGCTCTTCAGGCTCTTCGGGCTCCTTAGGCTCGGCGGGCTCCTCAGGCTCGGCGGGCTCTTCAGGCTCGGCGGGCTCCTCAGGCTCGGCAGGCTCCTCAGGCTCAGTAGACTCCTCAATCTCAGCAGGTTCTTCGTCGTAGCTCATCAGTCCATGGGACACAACAAACTCGCTGACGACAATCGCCTCTTCCTCAACATCGGATTCCACATCCACGATTTCGTCGAGCTCTGTAGCCACAGGCTCGTCGCGCCCTGTAGTCACATCCGCGTCAACAGTCGTATCCGTTTCGTTGACTATATCGTCAACGCCCTCATCTGTCTCTGCAGGTGCAGTCACCTGGATATCGTCATCAGACTGGATATCAGTTACCACATCATCAACCACCGGCTTACTCACAGGCTTAGCAGGCTTGACAGACTGGGTGGGTCGGCTGCTCTGAACGATCTGCCATTCCTCCACAAGGGAAGCTCCGCTGGTCAGAGTGCTTTCGGAGGAGACAACACTTTCCACCTTCTTGCTTGCCGCATCAGGTGCGTTGTTCTTCTCGCTGCCCACACCATAGCTACCAATCAGGTAAGTGACCGGAGCTTCATGCAGGATAGAGGGAATGGTGAAGACCGCATACAGGTAACCGCTGGAATCCTGAGGCAGAATACCGTTCGCATTCACCTGGAGCAGATCTGTTCCACCAACAGGCTGGTACACATAGTGTACTGTAGTGCCCGTCTGCTGAGCCAGATCCTCAATGTCCTCGCCCACGTCAAAGGCCTTGTTGCCGTTGGCATCGAAGTAGACACCCCATTGACCGATGTTCAGGCTATCACCATTCTCCAGCCGGAATACATAGTCGGTCGGGAAGGCTCCCCACATACCGGTCTGGACTAGGATCTCCATTCTGGCCAATTCCTGATAGAGGCCATCGAACCGTCGGGCGTTCTCATCGAAGAGCTTGAAGTCTTCTCCATCCACCACACCGTCATCATTGACGTCGCCGGCAGCCATAACAGTCGGGTACAACTGATACTTGGCTTCCTCGCCGGTCAAGGTCAGGACCAGGTTATCTTCCACATAATCCAGGTAACCCTCCGAGGTGATCGCCACCATGTAGGTACCGGGCACTTCATTGGCACGACCGCCGAAGTAGTCGAGGATATCCTCAGGCATAATTTCAAAGGTGCCGTCTGCCTGGGTGTTGGTGACAAAGACCGGCGTTAAGAGACCGGCTGCCACAGCCTTCTGGAAGAGTTGAGTAAAGTTCTCTGTGCCATCCAGACCCATCAGGGCTGCTAAAGCCGCAAGCTCAGCCGCTGTGTCAGCGTCGGTCGCCATATGGCTCAGCTGCTGGTTCTGGATCTCTTCCAGCGTGTAGTAGTACATGTCGTTGCCGCCCATCATGTCTTCGCTCTTCTTGTAAAGCGTCACTAGGGCCTCGTTCTGCTCCACGCCCATGATCTCACCCAGAATGTGGGTCCGGAACAACAGCTCGCCATCACCGGGATCGCGGTACACTGTCAGGATGTACCGACCTGTCTTACCTGTGGCTACCTCTGTCACCTCGAAGAGGAACTGCTGGCTGCCGTTCATCTTACTGGCATCCAACCGCATGGTAGCGTGCAGGGTAAGACTACCGTCTTCGGCCTCTTCAGCAGTGGCGCTGACTGCATATGTCGTCACTGTCGCAGGATCGCCGCTGTTGCTGTCATAGACCAAATCACCGTTGCTGTCATAGACCAAGCTGGCCTGCTGCGGGTGGTAGGTTACACCCAATTCACGGATAGTAACCGTATAACCCGTGGCCACCGTGGCGTTGAGCGTCAGAGTCGTGGTCAGAGTGTCTACGTTCGCGACGTAATAGATCACGTCAGGATCGTAGCCGTTGGCTGCACGCCAAGCGTCGTAATCCGAAGCGTAGAGACTGTCATCAGGCATCTTAGGCAGCGTGGTGTTGGAATCGAACACACCGTCTTCCTTCCACATAACTTCCATCTCATCGCCAGTGCCAGTGGTATCGGTGACCCAGATGTCCTCAAAGGCCCGCTCGTTGATTCGCCTGATGTGAATATCGTAAGTGCTGTTGCCCAGAGTGGTAGTACCATCACCCTCCAGTGTCACATGAAGGACACTGCAATCCTTATCTGCAGGATCCAACGGGATGGTGATGTAGGACGGGATTCCGCTATTGGTCTGGTCCACCTCATTGAGGATGTAGTCCACACCATTGTAACGCACCCGGATCCGTTTGGTACTGGGATCCATCACACTGTTGACATTCACCGTCACATAGTCTCTGTTGGCAGGAACCGTTGTGACGTAGTAAGGATGGAGCGGTAGGAAGCCTGGCTCACCCAAAACGGAGCAATCTGTACCATTGATTCGAATCAGGTCGCGTTCGTAGCTGCTGTCCTGGCTCAATGCAGCATCGGTAGAGATCTCCCAGGTCTCACCAGCAAAGAGCTTCAAATCTTGTGCGTAACGCGGCTCACTCTGCTTCTTGCCACGGACCACCCAGACATAATAGTTAAAGGTCTTTGTGGGATCGGCCACATCAGTAATGGTCACAGTGAGCAGGGTCTTAAAGTCCGCATCGTGGCTATAATCGTAACCAAAGTCCAAAGCAGTCTTAACACCATCATACATGGGTCCATTGAACATGCTGTACCTGGGCTCACAGGTGAGGGTCACGGTCTGCTCACCGGTCACGAAGCTGGGCATCAGCCACATGAGAGGATCATCATAATCCAACTCCACCATGTAGTAAGCCCACATACCGTCGAAGCCAATCATGTCTGTGCTAGCTCCATCAGGTGCGTTGAGATCGACCCGCTTACCATCGTCAAAGTTCTTAGACTTCAGCTGGATCAGATCGCGCTCCTGATCAACGGGCTGGAAGGGAACCAAATCCTCCAACTGGACCTTGGGCGTGGGATTCTCACTCCGATACATCAGAATCCGATAGACACCCTCGTGATGATTATTGTTGTAATCGTCGTAAGCAATCTTTACCTCAATTACAAAGTACTCAACATCATCATTCAACAGATCCTGACGGAAGAGAGCCTTGAAGTATCCGCTGTCCGAAGTCTTGCCGGCAGCATCCTTCAAATACCGGTCAGCATCGGTAAGTGCAGCACTCACATCCGCAATCGTCAGATTGTTGCCATCATCATCCACCATGAGACCATTGACATCATAGAACTCATTGAGGACAGTCATGGAGATTTGAGCGCCGGGGCGGGTGTAGCTGGTTCCGTTCCAACCGATACCGTACTGGAGATACTCGCCCCAGGCTTCCACACCGAATCCGGTTTCCTTCTTGTAGACCTCGCCCTCATAATTTCGGACCGGCGGGTCAAAGGTCTTGGGATTGGTAAAGTTGCCTTCCACCAGCTTCATATCGGTAAGGATCGGGCCATCTACGTAGTATACCAACAGATGATACTCATTCACCAATTCGTAACCGCTCTCAGCATACCGGGTCACCCGGAAGGTGATTACGGTGCGATCCTCGGTAACATTGCCCTCATCATCGACGGGGAAGGACACTTTCACAAAGCCCATCTGCTCGGTCAAGGTCTCACGGTTGCCCTGGCTGTCAAAGACCTCTAGGTGGTCACCCGGTGTCATGACCGAAGCCCGGACCCAGAAGCTCTCCGCCTTAGCGGTGGCAACATACTCAAACTTTCCGGGGTTAAAGGCAGTCAGGATATTGCCGTCATCCTGGATAGCAGGAGCAGACTCAGCCAAATAAATACCAGCCTCGTACAGCAGCGGTCCATATACCGATTTACCCTCGCTGTCCACCACCTTGGCGCCCTTGAGGTATTCACCCTTTTCATCCAGTATGAAGCGCTGGTTCTCATCTTTTTCATACCGATACTCAGGTCTGTCATAATCAAAGGCATGGAGGACGAAGGTTTGCTGCAGGTTACCCTCCTCATCAAAGACCTTAATATCAAATCGGTCTTCAAAGGTGTTCATAGGCAGACCGGTTCTCGTGTGATAGAGACCCTCACTGCTATAGAACTCGTACGTATCAGTGGCTGCATTGTAGATGAAGGCACCATTGGTTGCCGGGTAGTAGGCATAGGTACGGCGATAATGCTGCAGCCCTGCCTGTGCTGGGTCGTTGGGGTCAGCCTCAAGGTATTCACCGCTGGCATTGCCCGCAATGTAGTCGCCATTGGCATCTTCCACAAATTCCACGACGCAGTCGAACCGCTGGCGGATGTCCTCATCCAATTCCACATACTTCGCCACATAGGTCGCTCTGGTTTCACCGCCAGCAGTGACCACAACGCCCTTTCCATCCCATTCAGCCTTCCAGCCATTGATGGTAACCACACTGGTGGGTTCGCCGTCGGCATTGACATCAGTGATCACATCCAAGGTCATCTGAATCTCCCGGCTGCCGTTTACCCGCATCTCCACCGTGCTTTCTGTGCCATTACTCAAATCAGCACCGTAGTTCTGGCCATTGACACTCACTGTCACATCCCGCAGCCACTTGTTGTTGTAGCTGTCATCCTTGCTCAGGAAGGTAATGGAATATTGCTGGGTGGCTTTGCTGGTGTCACTGGTGTCTTCCACAATGACGAATACCACCTGAGCCGTCTCCACACTGCCGTAGCTCACCGAAACATTAGCATTGCGGGACAAGCCTACTACCTGATCCTTCACATCATCAAAGTCAGTGCCCTCAGGCAGGTAGACATAGTAGTTCAGGATCCTGGAGTGGAAGCCTTCACGGTTGTTGTAGATCACATCCTCAGTCAGGATGGTTCCTTCCGCTGGGACCAGCGGCAAGTTACCGTTGCTGACAGGATCATACACCGACAGGCCATCCAGCACCGGAGTCGCATCAGCCTGGTTCTCCAGATCTAGGCTGGCACCTTCTCTGGGCAGACGAACGATTACCAGGGAATACATGTCCTGATAGTAGGAAATACCGTCAGGCCGTTCATCATGGACAAAGATGGAGTAGCTCGTACGACCCACAGGCAGGTTGGTTACATAGAGCCGGCCCACCGTCTGCTGAGGCACAGCGTTCTGGTTGCCCTTAGAGGCAATAATCTTCACACTGGAGATGCCCTCCTTGGCAAAGGCTGCCACCTCAAGCTCTGTCACATCCCAAGGCACCGTCACAAAGTACTGCTTCTGGTTTGTCTGGAATGCAGGTGAGATAGTTCCTTCGCTCACAGTCAACTGCTCCAGACCCACAGGTTCATAATCCTTGGGCAGGCGGACGATATTGATAACCACCTTATCCTTTGTCTGCGTGGGATTGCCGTTAGCGTCCATACCGAAGGCTTCGATCTCCACTACATTCTCCATACCCTCACTAAGGCCAATGTACATGGGATCCTTCGCGCCAGTAGGCAGATTGCCAAGGCAACCGTCATAGTAATCGCCAGAATAACTGCCGGAGAGGTCCGCTGCGTCAGGCCGGTTGCTTATATCCACCGCCACGCCGTTGATCCGCAGGACGGAGGCGTTCTTTGCCATAGCGCTGACATCGATCTCCTCTACCTCATTCCTGACCACTACATAGTAGAACCGGTCACTGTCATTAAAGACAGCGGGAGTCATGGTCAGAGTCTCCTTCTCAACACTGCCATTATCCAGGTGCACCATGCCGGTCAAGCCAGCGTAGGTGATTTGCGGCAACGGCCGCTGATCATCCACAGTCTCAGGTCCAAGACGGTTGATGACAATGGTGTAGAACTTGGTCTTGCCGTAACCCAGACTGGATTGATTCTGGATCTCCACCTTAACTACGTTGTCACCCACCACCAGGTTCTTCACCTCGCGGGTCTTATCAGCCATCAAGTTCCGGTTATTGACCGTCACTAGATGGTCACCCTGCTCGATGACCACGTTGTTGGCATCCCGGATAATATAGCCGGCATCCACAAACACGTTCACACTAGTCGTAGTGTAAGGCACCTGTACGTAATAGTAATTGAAGTCGGTGTTGAAGCCAGGCATCATGTCATAGACCGCACCGTTCAGGTCCCGCACCTCCAAGACCGTACCATCGCGTACGTCCGTGTTGGCGCCCTCATCAGTGGCATCCACATGAACAGTCAGCAGGTACTCCTTGGTGGTAACCTTTCCTGTCCGGTTGCCGTCCTCATCCTCCTGATACACTCTGGAGATGAACAGCACTTCCAGCGTCCTGTTAGAGGTCAGGCTATTAAGCAGATAGGACTCGTCGCTATGCTGGATGACCCGGTTCAGTTCTGTTCCGTTCTCAGTCACTACGATCTCGATTTCACCACGTTCAGCCTCCTCCGGCCGCTGAGTGGGCGTCAGGAGCAGATCCGGTCCGTAGGTCATCAAAGTTGCGTAGTCAATGTTCAGGAAGTAGTTGACCCGATCACAGTTCCACACCGGCGTCAGGTTACCCACCGTGATGGGCTGGCCGTCAGCGGTAGACATGACATGGTCCATAGTAATAATGTCTGCCGTGTCATTGTCATAACCGCGGTTCAGCCCAATCAGGTAAACGGTACGGTAGCTATACTCGAAGCCGTCGTCATACCGCTTGGCGGTAACGGTGACAGTTACCAGATTCTCACCCTGAATGACCTGGATCAAATCAGCATTATCACCGCTGGAAATCTCGGCTCCGTTGACCTCGTATAGATCCCGTCCACCGATGGTACGCACCCGGATCTTCTCGGTGTGATAGCTGTCAGCGGCACTGGCGATAAAGCTTACCGCCTCCTCCGCAGAGGGCACCGACACAAAGTAGGAGTTCACATCACCCTGGAACATAGGCACCATGGGATAACTGAAGCCCAAGTCGTCCAGCTTACTGCTGACGCTGCCCACCGTGCTGGTAGAAGACTGGAGTTCCTCACCGGTCACATCCCGGTAGATAGACAGGGAGGCATATCTCCACTGGACCGCTTTGCCGGCACTGTCGGTACCCACAGTTCCCAACACATACCAGTGATAGTCATCATTGGTCAGGGTCAGGTGGATACCGGTCTGCATTTGAGACAGGAAAATCTCAGTGGGTGCAGCCACAAAGCCATTGGCATCCAAGTTATTCAGCTCATAGAGGTAGTACCGGTAATTGCTGCCGGTATACTCAGGCTCCATCCGCAGCGTTACATCAGTAGTCGAACCACTCACGATAGCATAGAAGTTATCGTCAGTTTTGTGTTCACTGACCGTGCGGATCACTTGTTCACCGTTCAACGTCAGATCAGACAACACTGGTGCCTCAAAAATCTCCTCCGCAAATCCCATAAAGGGTTCTGCACTGCAACGGATATAAATGTTGTACGTAGTAGAGAAGTAGCTGTTGAGACCGCCATCTCTGAAGTAAACGTTGATGGCCACCCGGTAAATGGCGTTACTGTCAGTCATCTTATCCATGGGCAGGTTGATGGCAAAGTTGCTCACCTGCTGCACAGGACCGGCGATGATGGTGGAATCGCTGTAAATGGTGTAGGTCAACTCATAACCGGTCCAGTTGGCATTACCTGTATCTTCCACAGGATACGTGACAGGAATCAGAGTAATATCTCTGGTCTGACCGGCATCCACAGACAGGTAGTAATTCGTCTGCTCAGGGTCAAACACAGGCGAGAAATCACGCCACTGTTCCGTAGCCTTGGTGTGATCCAGGATCAACTGAATATCCTTCAAGCGCGAAGTCTTATTGGCAGGATGGTTGTTGATATACACCTCATAGTACCGTTTCGTGATACCGTCTGCTGCAACCACTTCAATCTTCAGGCAGTTCTCATTGCCCAGCAGCAGGCCCACATCATTCAAAGCTCCACCATTGGGGAAGTTATTGATCTGCCGCACCAGACCATCCTGAAGGTCAGGCAGAGTGATGTTGATGGTAGCACCCTCCACTGCGCTGATTTTCGGGAAGTTGATCTTGTTGCTGCCATCCGTCACTTCCACATGATAGGTGGTGACCTTCGGACCATTGGGATCCACCACAAAGTTGGGGTTCAGAGTCAGCGGCTTATTATTGCCGTCTGCCGTCTCCGCCTCCAGTTCAGTCAGATAAGCATCCGAGCTGAGCAGGTAAATGTGAAGCTTGAAGTCCTCAGGCGGAATGAAGTTGGTCTGACCATCGTAGAAGACCCGAATGTTAAACTCGGTGTACTCGGCATGGGTATCCAACTGCAAAGACACTCTACTGGAGAATTCCTGGGCGCTGTCGCTGTTTCTACCCACCGGCTGGAGGTTGTCGAAGATAACCTTCTGGTCGGCGGCATAGGCTTCATATTGCTCAGGCACCAAGGTCTGCGCCATGAGCCACACCCGGAAAGAATCCACCGGCAGCTTCACCACAAAAGCACCCACACCGTCGTTCTCCTTCCACGCCTCATCGGGATCGTAGACAGCGCGGTAAACAGTACTATTGGAGTCAAACTTGTTCTCATTGGGGTTCACCAAGATGTTCAGCATATCCCGGTTACTGGTATTGAGCATCAAGTCGAAGTACTGGCAGAGTTCTCGTGTGGTATCTACCGTGTAACCATGCTCAGTGATGGTGGTCACTTGGATAAACTGCTCCACAAGGCGGTCTTCCTTGGTAGAGATTCCGCCCTCTTCGCCTTCCCAAAGATCCACGGTCTGGTATCTCCGGGTGATCTCCTCCATACGGAGTCCATCCTCACTCACACGTACCTCGTGCTCAATGTAGCCGTCGGTTAACTCCTCCCGCTCCAGAGGAATGGCAATGAAATCAGGTGCATCCGTCTCATAGGTAGCATGGTCTGTGTAAGTACCCTTGGTCTGAATCACACCGTGGGTCACCTGAGTTACCTCATCGCCCTCGTTCAGCGGTGTGGGCAGCGGATCCAAGGTCCAAGTGTTGTCGGCCTGATAGAAGGTATCATAGTTGAACAGCGTGGAGCTGCCACTAACATAACTGGCTGTCCGCGTCCAGACCGAATCATCTCCAAAGATGCCGGGGATGCCGCCTCTGTAGTTACCATTCTTGTCCTTCTTGTACATGACGATAGTAGCCTTCACGTTGGCCTGATCAGTGGGCTGAACATTGATGGTCGGCCGTGCGTTCTTATCCGGTGTACTACTTCCCATCACGAAAGAGCTGTAGCTTTCTCCGCCAGGCGCCTTGCTCATATCTGTGAACATGGCGTTACTGACAGGCGGCAGCCGGTTCTCATTGGCGATGGTCACATACTCCAGACTCAGATCCGGACTCTCATGCTTAATGTAAACATAGTACTCTCTCAGGTAACCCGTCTCAGATCTGACAATGATACCATACTTAGTCATGGAGTTGGTCAGGCTGGTGTTAGCACTGGCATAGAGCCGGGCAGTTGCCAAACTCATGGCTGTGTTATTCACATACTGGACCACAGTGACCATCGTGGTAGCACCCTCGTGTCTGTGGCGGGCCTGGCCGAAGATCTCAGCCTCACTGACTGCGTAACTGATGGTGTAATCCTTCACCTCGTGAACCACGCCATTGGCATCGGTTTCCGTATACTCCCGATCAGGCGTATGCCCTATCACGCCCCACTTATCCAGATAGTTGTCATCGGATAGTTCATGATACTTCACGTAATAGATCTCATCGTACTTGTTCTCGGTGGTTTGGATACCACTTTGAGGATCGTAACCCACAAGTTCGGGGAACTCTACATGCATGGTCACGGGAATGTTGAAGGTCTGTTCCTCCAGGGAGTCGGGATTCAGCCAACTCATATCCACATGGCCATAGTTGTAATCCGTCTCACCCATTACATCCTCATAGGGCAGATCACTGATCTGAATTTGAACCACAAGGGCCTTCATCAGCTCGGCCACAACAGCATCCACGTCAAGGACATTGGAGTTGTCGGCATTGTATGCCTCCACAGTACCTCTATAATACTGCTCCATCTCCTGAATGAACCTGTCATAGCTGTCCTTTGCCTTGGCTTGGAGGGTGATGGAATCCAGGTTGGCAACATAGTCGCCTCTGGGGATAGTGTACTCATGCTCACTGGGGATATATGTCTTGTCGAAGGGCAGCCAGTCATTCATATCCAGACTGTCACCCTCGAAGGCCTTCAAATCGTCCATCTGCAGAGACACATCCACCAAATGGATGATCACCTTATAGGTACGCCGCTCCTCACCAGTATCCACCTCAATCATAAGGGTGTTGTTGGCATCCTCATCATTCAGGCTCATGATGTTGCGGGTCAACTCGCCCCGGATACCATCCACATTGGAAGTGTAGTAGCTGCTGTCAGTGTCGCTGGTCTTAACGGGAGGCAACGTGCTGTAATCGTACTTGGTGTACTCGGTACGGCTTACCCGGATAATGGCGCCACTATCGGTGCTGCTGACCTCCAAGTCGGCACTGCGGTTTGCATTCAAAACCACCGCATGACCTGTCAACACACCGTCCCAAGGCAACTCGTTACCGTCCTCATCATACTCCACAATATGGTCCAGCGCCACAGTCTTGCCGTCCACCTTGATGTAGTTGATGAGTTTATCCACCGCGTTCTTCAGGATGATAGCCTTGTACGTTACTGTCTGTCCGTTGGCATACACCTCGATAGGCACCACAGTCTCATTGCCCACCAGAGCCACGTTGTCATTGATACATTTATCGTTCTGCTCGGTGAGATAATTCGGTCTGCCGCCGCCGGCGATAGAAATACCGATACCGGCAGTGCCAACACCCAGTTCTGCCTTCTTTGCCAGAATATCGCTGAATGTAGCACCCATGATCACCGTAGGTGTACTGGCCGGGAACACATGCTCTTTATAAACCGTGCAGCGAGCGATAATAGCATCAAAGTTTTTATCCATCTCACTGAGCGTATAGAGCTTGGTTACCGACTCCTCGCCAAAGAGGCCAAGGCTCATGTAATAATAGTTGGTGTCACCCATGTTCCCCTTCAGATTTGCCCGTTCATCATCGGGCACCTTCTCCACATAGCGGAATTCGTCGCCAGTGCTCTTGTGGACCATTGCCATGGTCACGTTCTCCACTTCCACAATCAGGTCGCTGACACTGGTTTCAGAGTGGTGAATGATCAAGGAATAATCCAAAGTCTGAAGGATCTCGCCACTTTCTGTTACAGCAGTAACCCGGACCACCAACGGAATGTAAGTGATGCCGGCGGGAACCACTACCTGAGCAGTCAGATAGTTTGCGGTACCCTTGCTCTTCAGATCCTGGCTGGAATTTTCTGTCCGGATGGGCTTTCCATTGCCATCCAGGAGCAGCGGATAGGTGTTATCGGTGGACTCCAGATTATACTGGTAGGCCAGGAAGCTATTGCCCTCCTCGTCCAGCAGCTGCACCCGGGCACTTTCACCACGGGCCTGAATGTTCAAGGTAACGATCTTATCGATGGCATTACCATTGGCATCCTGCACACTCTTGGTGTCGCCGCTGTAAACACCACCGATGGGCGGGACACGAACATCGTCCATCTTAATGTACAGCAGGCCTACATCCACCATGGCGTTGATCAGACGGATGGTGTACTCAGAGTATGCACCGTTAGGAGCCTCCACCCGAACCTGAATATCCCTCTGACTGACCTTATCCATCAGGATACGGCTGTCGCTGGGCGTCAGGTAAGTGTTTCCGGGCTCACCAGGGGCCACATAGTTCACGTAGTTGCCACTCTCATCCAGCACCTTGACCACAGCATTGGAATCATTGGCCACCAAGTAAAGCCGAGTGTTGTTGGTGTTGATGGGCAGGTTCACTTCGTAGAAGCCACCACTTTCATCCTCATAGATCAGCCGTCCCGTAACATCGTCACTGGGCAGAGAACTATCCACTGTCATATTCTCTCTGGCCTCAACGAGCTTCAGACGAGTATCCTGAGAAGCTCGAGTGACTGTCAGGTGATAGACCCGGCTGGCACTACGGTCAGCAGTGGTTACCCTGAAATAGAACTCTGCTGTAGCCTGAGTACCAATGGGATAGCCGATGGTAGCGCTGCCAGTACCCGTTCCCAGAGACCTGGGCACATCAGGATCGGAGTTGAAAATCTCCACATAGCTGGTACTGACCTTGGCAAGACCAGTCAGGTCGAAGTTCAGGACACCATTGCTGATGGTGGCCTCCCGCTCGTAAATCCACTGGTCCTCCCCGTTCCAACTGGCCCAGTGACGTTCCTGACCCACAGCAGGCGGAGCTGCTGTCACAACGTCCTTCAGGTCATTCCGGTCTCTGGCCAGCTTGATCGTCAGATCCAGATCGGCCACATCCTCGGACCGGGTGAGCTTCAGAACTACCACACGGATCTGGGCAGGCAGGTGCCATGTCTCCTCCACACCGTCGCCGTTGGTATCCATGTGCACCTCATAGCCGTCCTCCGACCCCACAAGGATGGGATAGAAGATGGTTTCGTTCATGCCCATGTACATATCCAACAGGTCGGGGTCGCTAATATCGTTGAAGAGTCGGAAGGAATCCAACGCTGTATGGACATCCACATATTCGCCCTGATTCAGGAGCTGTGCAAAGATGTTGGCGGTAGTTATATGCTCGGTGATACCGGCCTCGTAAACGTCAACAGATGTGGAAACCAGCAGGCTGCGGTGGGCAGGATCAGAATCGCCCACGAAGGACAGGTAGAGATTACCCTCCGCATCCTCAGTAATCTGAATGTTATCTCTGGTCAGATCGGTAAGGATGTCGCCCTTCAGGTGACCTTGAGCATCTCCGGCAAACAACGTACTGTCACTACCCAGCAGGTTCCGACTGGCGGTATCATCCGCCACCACCAGGCGCAGATTGCCCAAGCCGTCATCGGCAGTTTCCAGATGGAGCTTGTAGTCGTTGCTGCCGTCCCGAACCTGCGCAGCCAAGCTATCGTTGACAGTGATGGTATCCACCCGCAAGCCGCTGGGCCGCTTCGTCAGGATCAGGTCATATACCAGAGCGTTATTATCGCCCAAAACGCTGCTGACCCGAACCTTGTATTCGGTGGAGTTGGCCTCAGGATCCACAGGCAAGGTCAAATAGCCCTCACCCTGGACATAGTCAAGAGGATCACTCTTGTCAATATCACCCCAAGGCGGATTGGCGGTATCAGTGACAAAACTGTTGCTGTCATAGATCGCCACCAGGTTGTCATCCGTATCATAAACCTGGATGATAGCCTTACTGACGTTGGTACGCAGACCCACATCCACCGTCTTGGAAGTAGACGCCACTTCCAGCTCCACCTTCCGGCTGTCAGTATCAATGGGTGCAGAACTCCAGTCGGTGGGGGTGTTGAGCCGGACATCATCGCCTGCGATCCGGACTGCCTCCAGCGTACGATCGGTGGAGGCCGGGTTTAGCTTCAGGGTGTAGATCCGACCACCATCAATGGGTCTGGGAGACTTAGTACCATCACCCTGGTTCAGAACATGGATGTACAAGTATTGCTCGTTGTTAGCAGACAGGTTATAAGTGTACTGCTTGAAGCCCTGAGTGTACTCCTGGAACTGAGTGCGCACATTATTGATGGCAATGTAGGAGGTAGGCTCCTCGCTGAATACGCTGATTTGGATACTCTTGGTATCACCGCTGATCGTGGCCTCAAACATATCGGGCACGATGTTACCATTATCATCCACCATCGGGTTCCAGGCAGTTACTTCCACATTGGCGGGATAATCACTATAGGATGCGCCACGGTCATAGACCCAAATCGCATACTGGTCATCAAGCTTAGCCCCATCCTCCCTGGGCTTCAGGTCCAGAGGTGCATCGGTCTCCGTATCCAGACGGCCAACCAAAGCCTCACCCTCATCGGCGTTGTAGATCTCCACTACTGCATAGGTCACGCTACCATCGGCAGCAGTAACTTCGCAGTAAGTGCGAACACAAGCCTTACCCCGAGCCTCTGTATCCTGGATATCCCGCAGCAGTTGCAGCGTAGACTGCAGGTTCAGGTAGTTGGCGGTGTGACGCCGGTCAAGCATCGGGAACATGGGATTGTAGAAGCCTGTAGCGGAGTTCGTACTGCCAATGGCATACATCCGCGCCAAAGCGGGAGAAGTCTTATCTACTGCGGTGACAGTAAAGTTTACGCTACCGCCGGTGGCCAGAATCTGATTGTCGCTCAGGTAGGCCTTGTAAACAATCCGCTCGCCCTCATTAAAGCGAGGATCATCCACAACACTGTTCAGCGTCACCTTAGCAGCAATAGCATCCGCCTCGGCAGTGGCTTCACTGACAGACTTTCCGTCGACCTCTGTAGCCTTCTTGTACACCGCATCCCAAACGACCTTGGCCTGAGCATCGTAGCGTTCCTTGGCCTGGTCAGCATCCAAAGTCATGTAAACATCGGTGTCCACATACTGCGGCACCGCATACAGCGGGATGGCCGTGTACTGGATGGACTCAATGCCGCTGTCGTTGGACGCCACAGTAACATTGATGGTGTAGTTTACGCTCACCCGACGGCTTTCCGAGGTCACCGTCAGCTGTACCGTAGCCGTATTGCCAGTCAAGGTGACAGGGATGGTGATGGGTTTTCCGGCAGCTCCGCCAATGCGGGTCCAGCCTTCATACTCAACAGGATCACCGTTTCCATCCACCACACCAGCGATGGTAATGTATTCCTTCCGATCACCGGCAATATTCTTCTCGGTCAGCAGATCCACGCCACTGAGCCAAGTCTGGCCGTCGCTGCCCGTAGTCAGGTAGCTCTTGCTCACAGTCACGTTGTATACGTTGGCATTGTTGTCATCCGCCGTCAACGCCTTCATGCCGATTCTGGAATCCACATCATCCAACTTGGCGCTGTCACTCTTCTGGTACACCGTAATGATATACGTCTCAGTCCGGCCGGACTCTGCCACTGCGGTAACTGTGATGGTGGTGTACGGGTTCAGAACCGTGCGGTCCATACCACTCAAATCGAAGTGATATTCCCCACCCTGGGTCAGCCGATTAATTTCCGCTGCTGCAGTAGCCGCAGTGTTGAACTCCTTCTTGTGGACGCCGGACTCACCATAGAACTGGATGTCGCTGGCAGTCTCCACCGTCAGGCTGGCCAGGTTACCCAAGCCAAGCTGCCGGATGGTCAGGAAGAAGTCATTGGTTGCGGGATCCTGAATGGTGTAACTCAGGTTATGAACATTGTCTGGAGCAGGCGGCGTGACGGTCACTTCCGTCAGCTTATCCGCACTGGTAAGGCCGGTCTTCTCATTGCCCCAGAACTCCAACTGCGCAGCAGTGTCGTTCCTGCGGATAACCAGCAGCTTTTCACTGGCACTCGCCACAGGCTCGTCGACATTGTTGTTGTATGCTACTTCAGCCAGGATCATGGTAGTGCTGTCTGCCTTATCGGAGATATCTACCTCAGACGCGGCGAAGAGATCCGCTGCCTGGCTGGGATCAATCCAATCTGTCCAGACCAAGCCCGCAATGGTTCCGGGCAAGGTCACAGAACTGTCGCCAGCGGCCACAGCATCCAGATAGGTCCGATACGCAGTGATTTCATTGACATCGTAGTCTACCCAAGTACTGTAAGGATAGCTGCTGTTGAAGTTGGACACAGCGCCGTCATACAACTTGCGGAGGTAGGCATACAGTTCGTTCAGCGTCTCAGCCTCGGCCGAGGTGGGATCGGTGATGCCCAGAGTGGTAAAGTCGGGCTTTACAGGCATCTTCAGGTAGCCGTACCGGACCACCACACTACCGTCAGCCGTGACAGGCTTCACAGCCACAGCCTCAAAGTCAGCGGGCAACGGCTGGATGTGGGTGGTATAGTTGCCCAGCTCATCCGGACCGGTAAATAGCTCCTGCGTATAGGTGTTGCTGTCGTCGCCAATGCGGGCCTCCCGCTCCTCCAAAGACATATCCATGGTCCGGATATAGACCTCGTAGGTGGCGGTGGCGCCCTTGTCGGGCTCCGCGATAGCATGGCTGCTGGTCACTTTCACCGGGATGGCGGTGTCAGGATCCACGGTCACGTTGGTGATCGTCTCTCTGTGGACGCCGTAGGTACCGTTGTTCTCCACGTCCACCCGGGCAGCGGGGGACTTGGACATGGCCATCAGGCTCTCCAGAGTATCCACTCCTTCGGGCACATATGCCACGTAGGCACCGTTGCTGCCAGCGGTGGGATCCCAGTAAGCCTTCACGATATACTTCGTGGCACCAACTTGGTAGGTAGCTTCCACATAGTCCAGCTCCACGTCGTCGTCCCAAGCCCAGAACTGGATGTACTCAGCATTATAACGGCGATCACTGTTTGCGCTCTCCTGACCACGCAGGAACACCTTGACGAACTGAGTCCCGGCGGGAACAGTCTTGGTAACGCTTTCCATCGGCGGGATGCGGTCCGACATAGCGGCATCCGGATCATTCCAGGGGCTGTCATCCGCCCAAGCTACTGTAGTCCCCTGATAGGTAAGAGTCCTCAGGTTGTGGGGGGTATTAAAGCCAGCGGGATCCACAAAGGCCACAAACACCTTATCATTACCGGCAACATCGACCCCGTCAGCAATGGTCTGCTCCACATCCAGGTACTTCACATAGTCCACCTGCACCGGTGCGACACCGGGATCCAGAGTCACCTCGGTCAGATGCTTGATTGCCCGAGTCACAGGCACTTCGGTGATCTCGATGGAGACTCCGTCACTGGCCAAGACGGCGATCTCCAAGACGATGGATTCCAACCGTTCGCCACTGTTGGAATCAACGGGGAACTGGAACGTCTTTACAGTGGTGCGGCTCGCGCCAGCGAAGTCAGCGGCCGTCAGAGCAGCCTGACCATTCTCCTGGATCCGGACCAGCGCCTTGGCATCATTGCTGGCAGCAACCACGCGGACCTGGAAGACATCAATATCCTCAATGACTTCCTTGGTCGTGGGCGGCTGGAGCACACCATTCTGATAGATCCACTTATCCACTTGTCCCAGCTTGGTGATCTCATCAGACATATACTCCATATAGCTCAGCACAGCACTCTGTACGCCAACATCAGAGTCAGCCTTGGACAGCTCCAGCCAGGAGATGCGTGTAAACTCATTGACATCAATGCCAGGCAGCTTGCTGGGATCCGCAGTGGCAATGATCTTCACCATACTCACCCGGCCAGAAGCCAGAGTGATGGCCCAGTTCACATTGTCACTGGTCGTGAGCAGGTTATTCGCCGCATCATAGAGTGCAAGGACCACATTGCTCATCTTGGCCTTGGCAGTAATGATAGCGTCGATAGCCTTCTGGAAGGTAGCATCGTCATTGTCCACCAAAGCATGATAAATAGTCTCGCCCTGAGCATTGGTAGTCGGACTGTTGTGCAGGGCATCTGTCGTCTTTCCATTGCTGGTTACATCCAGCTGTGCCAGATCCAGATTTACCAGCTTCACTGTCAGACGGTACACCTTGGCAATAGCCTCGTTTCCGTTAGAGGGCAACACATAAGCGTAAACCAGCTCATTATTGTGCAAGCCGGTATTTTCCAGCGTGGCTCTGCCCTGACTCAGGATACTGGGAATGCTGCTGGTATCCGTCTTATCAATGAACTTGTTGGG
Organism: Oscillospiraceae bacterium; assembly: GCA_022800215.1. Taxonomy (GTDB): domain Bacteria; phylum Bacillota; class Clostridia; order Oscillospirales; family Oscillospiraceae; genus Vermiculatibacterium. The sequence continues at coordinate 23,551 of JAAWPV010000079.1, forward strand.
CGGCGTAGCCAAACCAATGAAGGAGGCCCCATCCATGGTGATAAAGGTCAAATCGCCCAGCTTGCCCGCCTTTTCCTCAGGCAAGTAGAGGATATAGTCCACGATCTCTTCATCACCAGTCTGAGTGGGATCTGCCACAGCAGTCCAGACCTTACCGGAACCAGTTTCCGTGAAGGTGATCTCTTTCAGTTCCACCTGGGTGCTAGCCCGGTAAATATCCAGATAGTAGTCAGCGTTGAATGCAAACTTCGCCTTAGTGCCATCGCCCAGGTCAAATTCCTTCCAGTTGGTGATGTCGGCATAAACAGCCATGCTGTTTGCATTGGGGTCCATCGCCAGTCCAACAGGCATCCACTGGTTGATTGCCCACGCAGGATTCTGGTTTACACCATCCAAATCCAGCTTCATATCCAGATTCGGGTTCTTAATAGTGGTTTTCTTATCGGGACCCTTCACCACGATATCCAGCGCCAGATTGGGATCATAAGTGCCGTCTCCCACAGTGGCAATGTACTGACGGATAGACTGACCGCCGGCATTCGTCTTTTTGCTCCAGGACAAGTCGGGTTCCTTCTCACCGGTCTTGGCCACATTCACCTGCTGCATGGCCACATCCACAATGTGGATCTCCACTGTACCATCATCGCTAAAGCTATTGCCATCGCTGGACTTCACGTGGATACCCAAATCGACCTTCTCCCCAGAGCTGGCCAGACCAGCCAGAATATCCGCCTGGGTAAAGTTCATGGTATAACCACCCAGGTTGTAAGTACTGGTACCGGTAGCTGGCAGCTTCTCCAGATACATCTCTGCCATGGGGTTATCGGTATCCACAGTGAGGGTAGCAGAAACCGCATTGGAAGGCAGAGCCGTGACATAACGCTCCTCATTCACATATTGGAAGACGTCCACAGAGTACGTATCACCCAAATCGTCCACATAGGTCAGCTTCCAGTTGGTCACCTTCACATTGGAGTCGCTCTGGTGGATCCACAGATAGGCGGTCTCCACGTCACCATTGGCATAGCGCACCTGAATCTCCAGTTCCACGTAGGTGGTGGGATTGGTAGCGGTAGGCGGCACCAAGGAGAATGCACCATCTCTCCAAATATTGCCGCTGCCCTGAGTGACAAAGTTTTCCCGTCCAGCCCATACCACACTCATGACATTTTCAGCCTCAATGTAGATTTCCGCCTGGTTCAGGCCATCCACATTGGCTTCGTACAGCGGATAGGTATTGCCGTCAGGCTTGGTGATGGTCCGATTCTGCTGGGCATCCTTGCCCTCCACCCGAACCGCTTTGAGTCCCCGGGTATTCTTGTAGATAACAAGGTCGTAATTGCCCACCGTACCATCCAAAGCGGTCACATTCAGGTAGTCAAAGTCGGTCCGGTCACCGGTCAAGGCAAAGTCCTTCACAGTCCAATTGCCCTGCTCCGGTCCGGTCATACCGGGCTTCAGTTCCAACTGGACCCAGTTGTTGGCGCCCACCATTTCGATGTCCACCATCTGCACGTAACTGGGCACCGTATGAGAGAACATACCGGTGTTCGTATCCAGCGTGGCAGCCTCTCTCTGCTCATTGCCATCGTTATCCACATAGTGGATAAACACTTCCACGCCGGTGTCGCTGTTGCTGCGGAGAACCTCCACATAATACTGTGCGCTCCGGCCAAAGCTCTCCACTGTCACCACAAAGACAATGGGATCATTCAGCTGGTCAATGGTCAGTCCAGCAGCTCCATAGGTCGCACCAGGTGTCGTAATGGCAGGCAGGTTGATAGCGCTGGCCGTCGTGACCGAGGTGATCTTTGCGTTCTGCGTATCTGCCACCCGCAAGAACAGGTCAATATTGAAGGTACTGGGATCCACGACATCGTGGTAATAGATATCGTTGCCCTGAACACTCTTACTGCCGGTGATATCCTTGCTGCCACTAGCCGAGGTAATCTGCACCAACTCCAGCTCCAGATTCACCAGATGGATAATTACGGTATAATCGTTGACTGTGGGCGTCGTGATCTTAGCGTTGGAGGAGGTCACTGTGACCTTCACCTTATCGCCATCCCGCACATTATCCAGCTCCAAGGTAGCCGAACCGGTACCCTGAGCCGTAATGGCAGTGTTCACCTGGCTCACCATATCCACCTGAGCCGCATCCTTGACCGCCTTGGCCGTCAGGTTCAGCTTGCTCACCAGCAGGCCGGAAGCATCCTTTTCATTGGTGGAAATGTACAGGTCATAGACCCTCTTGTCCACTGTGTTCTGCTCCGCCTTATTGGGGATAAGCGTATTGGTGGTGTCCTTGGGATCCGTATGGGTAGAGGTGACCTCTTCCAACTCAGCATTGTCATCCACCTTGTAGATATCCAGGTAGTAAACGGCATCGTTGTCGATTTGCTCCTCTTCCGCCCGAACCAGTATCTGGATCCGGGTCACTTCATTCGTCAGATTCACGGAAATCGTCTTGTGCCAGATGTCACTCTCAGTAATGGCTGGCGCAGTCCCCACTCCCATGCTAAGCATGGCGGTGATGTAGGTGGCCTTAGCCTCCACTGTGAGCGTGGTCACAGTACTGTCCACATAAGCCTTGTAAACAGGGATGTCGTTCTCCATCTCCATATCCATCTTGGCAAAGCCCGCAACATCCTCATTCAAGGTTCCGTCCTTAGGCAAGCCATTGAGCTTGACAGCGGTCTCGTCGTTGTCATAGAGCTGCTCCTTCGTCGGATCAGTGGGCTGAAGACCAATGGCCCGCAGGCTGTTGTCACCGCCCAAACGGATGATGTGGAGGGTGTACTCCATGGTGTAAGCCTTGCCGTTGTTATATTGAGTCTCCACGAAGATGGGCACGTAGAGCTCCTTATAGTGAGACTCTGTACCATAGTTCTGATTAATCAGAGACAGTTCTTCCAGATCCAACCGGTATTCCCCATCACCCAGCTTAGTGACAGCGTTGGGGCTGGCAGTATTCAGAGTGGCAACAGTGGGCCAACCCTGATTCAGCTCATTGTCGGTTCCGATGGCACTGAACCGGAAGTCCAGATACCGTTCATTGATGCCCACATTGACGCTATAGACTGTCTGGCTACCTGCCACGGGATGAATCTCATTATAGACCCGGGTATTCAGAACAGCGGGATCCTCATGCGCCCGAACCTCCATCGACTGCATACCGACGGCCATTCCGTCGGGCCGCAGGATCAGACCGTACTCCTTGATGCTGTTGACATCCTGGTTTTCAGGCGTGACACGAATGGTAAAGAGGTTGTCCCTTCCGGTATCCAGATTGACCAAAGTACCGGCCCAAACGCCCTGCTCCATTCTGTTGTCAACGGGTGTACCAGTGCTGTCCAACAGCTCAATGTACGCATTGTCCTTGACCAGGATGGTAATATTCTCCATGGCCTCGTAAGCACCAACAGCTGTGTAATCCTGTCCACTGACGGTCAGAGTACCCTTCACACTGATTTGATCCAGCTCAGCCGTTGTATTGTTCTGCCGCAGATCCAATGTATAGGTCTTGGCTTCCTCAGCCTTACCGTTGGTAGGTGTGACAGTGATAGTCAGCAGGCTGCCGGTACCATTCAACACTACGGGCAGATCTGCCAAGCCCACGGTGGAGATCAGTTCCCGACCCGTGCTGTCCACCACCCGAATCGCAGCATTACTATTCCTTGCAGTGATAAGCACCCGGGCACTGGTATCGTTTCGGCTCAGCTCAGCGGCAAAGTCAGTCACGATCACATCGCCCACACCGGGTCTGTTCTCCTTCACCACAAAGATGCTCTCACTGCTCTGGCCCAGATTAACGCTCAGGCTCTCCAGTTCAGCGTTTCCGTCAGGACGGCGGACCAGCACCGGGTATTCAACATAATGGGTGACCCCGGCACTATTCTTTACGCCGACGCTGAGGCGGAAGCTGGTCTCTGTATCGGTCAGGTTGCTCAGGTTCCAGCGGTAGAAATTGCTGTCCTGGTCACTGGTACTGCTGACAGGAGCCAAAGCGGCACCGCCGGTACTGCGGTACAGAGCCGCAGTCTGGTTGGCACTGCTGGTCATCACCTCAAAGGTAAAGCTGTCGCCCTGAGTCAGGTCAACGGCGTATTCACCCCACTGGTTCAGCGGTACACGGACTGTTCCGCTGGCACTGGAGCTGGTCGCCCACACATCAGCCAGATTGTAAGATGCCTCAAAGCGCTGAACTTTGATGCTGGTAGAGATGGTATTGGCCTGATCGTAGGGATAGTTGGAGATGGTGATCGGCACGAAAATGGGACTGGTGACCTTCAGCTTGACTTCCACGTCTCTGGTGTCTTCACCAAAGGCTGCGGGGTTATTGCCAATCTGGACCTTCACCAACGGATCCCCGGTCTCCACATGGATCCGGACCTTGCTGGTACCGTCAGGAGCATCATAGACATACTCCTGATCCGAGTTGAGGACCTTTCCGTTTACAGTGACCAACTCAGCCAACACATTGGCACGTACGATATACAGGGACATCGTTTTTGCCGTACCATCGGCAGCCTTGACTGTGAAGGGCACTTCAGTGGACACAGTATCCAGACTGCGGGTCAGGGTAACCCGACCGATACCCGTAGCGCTGCCCGAAGTGATCTGCTGGCTGTCATTGCTACCTTGGATGGTAACACTGACCATTTGCGTGGTCTGAGGCACCTTGACCATCCAGCCCTCCTTGCCACCGCTGAGCGGGGTCAGCTTGGCTTCGGCAGGAGCCTGGATCTCCTCATTGGTAACAGCGCTCACAGAAATACCCATGATATCAGCGCTGCTGCGGTCCACATAGTTCAGGTAAACCGTGTAAGGCTCACTGGTATCCTGAGGCACCCGGACCTCGTTACCGTCCGCATCATAGTAGAAGGAGGGTGCGGAGGTAATGGTGAAGGTGTACTTGGTCTCCCCTTCGCTGTTGATGGTCAGGTTCTCAAATACACCGCCGCCCACCTTGCTGTCCACAACGTTGCCACCGGCATCCCGCAGGGTCACGGTAGCCATACCATTGTAAGGTGCTACAGTGAGGGAGGTCTTAAAGCTGTTATCCAACTCCAGACGGTATGTCTTGTTGTCCTCTTCCGTGAGCCGCTGGCCATTGACATACACGCCATTGAGGCTCAAAGCTGCAGAGTAGGGGTTGGTGGTGATGGTAGTATCCATCTCCTTGTTATACAACCGGACCGTATACTGCTGCTGCCGCTGGCCGTTGGAAGAAATGGCATAGAAGTAGCTCACATTGGGCCGGTCATTGTTGCTTAGATATCCATTGACCGTATAGGTAATCTGCCACAGATCATCCACATTGGGCTGACCCAAATGATAAAGATGGGTGTATGCGTTCTCCGCTGTGGCCTGGATCCGGACATTCATCGCCGTAGAGGGGATGGACACCTCGTAAACACTGGGATCGTCCGCCATGGGTGCCGCCTCACGGACCACATTGCTCTGACCTGTGGTGGCATCATTGTAGATGGCAATGATATGACCCATAGCCAAATCGTTGCTGGTCCGATAGAGTGACAAGGTATAATCCTTCTCGGCATAGGGCGTACTGACGTAAGCGTCGTCTCTGAAGAACGCCGTATCCCGAACGTTCACAGTCAGATCGATGCCTTGGTTGGCACCCACAGAGGTGGGCAAAATGTAGTTGTGGATATAGTTGTTTCCATTGGCGGCAGGCTGGTTGCTGTCACCCGGGAAGGTATAGACCCGAGCAGAAGTGCCCCGGTTGCTGTCGGCGGTGGTGGTGATATCCACCAGCACACTGGTGTTATCGATCAATGCGGTATAAACGCTCTTATCCGCACCGACAGGCAGCGTATTATCGCCATCCACCTGGAAGGTTTCGATGGACACCGAGGCGTTCTGCCGCTTCAGCTTGATCCGAGCCGTACCCACACTGCCGTCCTGGGCAACAATCGTCACCTCATAGAAGACCTCGTCGGTACCATAAGGCAGCTCCACCAACACCGGTCCACCGGCATAGTCGTCGGACAGATCAGTCAAAGTAGGTGTCATGCTGCTATTGTAGCTGCAAACAGCCTCATACAGGCGCATATCCATAATGCTGCCAGAGCCAATAGTCCGCTTCACGCCGGTGATTCTGGCATAGTCATTACTGGGCTGCAGCAACAGGGTGGTAACAAGGGCACCAGTCTCCGAGGAGCTGGGTGCCAGACCCACCACATAACCATTCTCCACCATGGTGGGCTCCAGAGCGGCATCTGCGGTCACCCGGTACTCATTGGGGCTCTTCTTGGTGTCACTGGCATCGCCGTCCACCGTAAAGCCAATGGTGGTATCACTGGACTTGTTGAGGATCCGCACATAGTAGGTGGCTTGATCGCCATTCTCAGCCGTCACTTCCACCTCATAGCGGCCCCGCAGCGCCTGCTCCTTCTGGAACTCACGCTCGTATCTGGTAGTAGACGCACTCCAGTCGCCATCCGTGCCGGTGATCGCGTTGCCGTTCTCATCCTCGATCCAGCGCACCCGGAGCGTAGCGTTTTCATCCAGAGCCCGGATCCGCAGATCGGCAAACGGATCAGAAGCAGAGTTGTTGAGGAACAGTGCATAGGTATCGGCACTTTCCCGTGTTGCATTATAGAAAGCACTGTCAACACCGGTCCGCTTCTTGTCGTTGCGGACATACTCCAATTCCGTATTGCCGCTCTGCCGTACCAGGTTAACGGTATAGCCAGTCGCACTGGTATTGGGATTGGCGTAGATGCTCTCATCCTGCGCCTTCACCTGGACATAGACCGGGATCCGCTTGACCGCCTCACCATCCATGTCTGTGGTGGGCAGGGACAGAGCGTTCACTTCAGCAGTGTGACCCTTGTCAGTCCAATAGCTGGGCTGGTTGGCATCGGAACGCCAAGCATCTGTATTGTCGGAATCGTAGTTGCTGGCATTAAAATCCTTGTCAAGACCCACGAAGGCATTGCTGTCTACCGGGAACACCTCAATGCTCTCGATGACCTTGGTATCCTCATCAATGGGCACATCCACGGTGTCTGCGCCAGCCTCGGTGGGCAGGATCACGACCTGCCGAACCTGCTGGTTATCGCTGTCCCGATAGGTCACAACCACACGCACAGCCTTTTCATCCGACATTTTCCGGATTATCATAAGGTAATCCTTATAGGGGCCGCCACCATTGATCTCAGTGGACTGGACGCGGATGACATAGGCAGTCTCGTCCGGCATACCGGTCCGCAGCTGACGGATCTTCTCCATCACCCTACCATTCTCCACAAAGTATTCAGGTCGGCTGGAGTCGATGACCCACTTATCCTGGCTGTCCTTCATGGTGTGGAACACCAGTATCTTGAGGTTTCGGTTGCCCTCACTACCAGCGGTAGCCCGGAACAAGCCAGCCACATCCCGGTCTTCCTTCTCATAGACCAGATAGGCGTTCAACTCCGTATCAAACTCAGGATTGAAGCCGTTCTCAGTGCTGTCATCCTTGTACACATAATAGAGTTCCAGACTCAAATCCATATTGGCCTGAATGACCCGGATGGTATAATGCGCAGTGTAAGCAGCGTACATCTCATCCAGCATCTGCTGGAATTCCGCAGTACTCATGGAATACTCAGCTGTACCCACAGTTGCCCGGCGATCTCTCAGCTGCTCCACCTGACTCACACCCAGAGAGGACAGCACACTGACCTCAAAGCGATAATAGCTCAGGTTACCAGATGCATCACTCACACTGTCAGTCAAAGGCTTGGTGAAGGTAACTACACCGTTTTCAGAGACGATATAGCTACCGGCATCCGTAGTCATACCTGTCTGGAAGTTTCCATCCAGAACCTTGAGCCGTCCACCTTTGTCAACCAACTGGATAGACAGTTCCGGCGTGGGAATCAGCTCATCGGTATAGGGAATATATACCTGATAATAGTTCTCGTTCAGGTCGGGATCGGTGATCATATCGGTTGTACTGTTCTCATTGACCGTACCGGGCTCAATGGTCACCTTGGTAATTCCGGTATCGGCTTCCAGCACGTTCAGGAACACCTTGTAGGCCACGGGCTTGGTGATTTCCACACCATTTTCAAACTCACCGGTAGGCGCGAAGATATACACCATGATATAGGGGTCTCCCGTATACGGAACATCCACATACACAGGTGTGATATAGTTGCCCAAGGAGTCATAGTCACCGTTATTGGCTCCCACGTACACGATGTCCTTCCGGTATTCACCCAGGCCGGCACCCACATAGTTGTGGTTCGCATCATAGTCGCCGTTGCCACTGCCCACGTAGGTACCATCGGCCAGGTATTCACCCTGGTTGGTGCCCATATAGTCATAGCTCACACTATACTCACCATTGCCGGCATTGGTACCCACATAATTGCCATAGCAGTCATACTCACCCAGGCCGCCCACACGCTTGCCGGTCGCATCATATGCGCCCTGGCCGGCTCCCATAAATGTAAGCCGCATCGTATAGTCACCCAAGCCGGCACCTACGTAGTTACCCGAAACATCATAGTCGCCCAAGCCGGTCCCCACATAGCTGACCTTCATGTCATAATCGCCTTGGCCTCCTAAGAGGGCTCCGGTTGCATCGTATGCGCCATTACCGTTACCCACATAGTTGCCATTCTGGTCATACATACCGACAGCCGTATACTGAACTGTCTTTACATGTGTGCCGTTGCCACTATTGCTACCCACAAAGGTATACACCAAATCGTGATCACCCTGACTCACATTGCCGCTGAGATAACGGTCATACACATAATCCAGTGTTATATTGTGGTGAGTATGGGCCATGGTACTGCTGTTCACCGTATAGGTAGTGGTAGCACCATAAATGATACTCCGAGGATCGGTGAGATCGGTCTCGTAAATCAGGATGTAGGGCACACCCGGGTTATCCGGCGTAACCGTCACCGACACCGGGTTGGTATTGGCAGGAATATCCATCACATAGGTGTAAGGATCGCCTGCATTCTTCAAGGTGGCGACGACATGTCGGTTATCGCCGGCATTGGGCCACTCATAATCCGCTTCAATGCTCATTACGCCGCCGCTGCTCAGATCCCAACGCAGCAGGATCAGACCCATCCGAGTCTTTCCGGATTCGCTCTTGACATAGAAGGGTACGTAGATGCCCTTGCCGCCGTCCATAGCAGCCTTAATGTCGGCCTGTGTCAGATCCAGAGAATCTGTCACTGTCTCCTGTGTCCAAGTAATACCGGCCACATTGGTGGCATTAAGCATATCCCGGGCCTTGGTAAGCTTAGTAGCCGCATCAGCTGCGCCCGCATCCACCCAAAGGTCAGGCCGGATAGCCACATAGGCATACTTATGGGTGGCAGTGACCTCCATCTGAACACCGCCGGTGGTAGCCTGCATGTTCAGTGTCTTTAGGTAATAGTCCACATTCTCCGGTGTAAGAGCTCCGGTGGGCATGACACTGACCTGGCTGGCCACATCCAAATAGGGTTCACCGACCAAGACGCCGGCAGAAGCCCGCACCTTGACGCTCATATCCTCGGACTGCTTAATGATGTAGAGCCGATAATCCTTCTCTTTGCCGCTCTCATCCTTGACCTTGATATAAACCAACTGGCCCGGCTCAGTCTCAAAGCTGGCATCCAACAGGATTTGGGTGGTGCCGATATGCTCATCTCCCGAGGTGGGATAGGTGGCACCGAAGCCGGTATTATCACCGGAATCCATCACATAGATGTCAGTGTTATTGACCCGGAAAGTCACGGTGCTGGTCTCCATAACAGCCTGGGCACCAATGGTGATCTTATTGCCCACTTCAGCTCTCACCGCCAAGCGGAAGAACTCCACCGGAGCAGGCTCAGCCGGGATCCGTTCCGCATCCACATTGGCAGGTGTTGTCTCTTGCCAGACCTTCTCCAGACCCACACCGGAATCCGCAAAGGACAGGATGATATCGTATTCCTGATCTAGAACCGTACCGTCCTCAGCGGTGGCCCGGGCCACTACCCGCAGAGTATCAGAATCAATGGAGGTATCCACACTCACATTAGGCAGAAGTACAACATAGCTGCCGTCTGCTTTCTGTGTTGCCTTGACAAAGGTCAGATTACCACTGCCGTCAGCCAGGGCCACAGAGGTAAACTCGTTGCGGACCTTCAACTCCAGATCCACCTTGCCGTCATCGGGCGTGGCGATTCGGATATCAAAGGAGGGCGGCGTGGTGGTATTGACAGGTCCTGTCTTGCTGCTGACGAAAACGTCAGTGACGTTCACATCCAGAATGGAAGGATCCAGAACCACAACTACCAGCTCATAGATAGCCCGGTCATAGTTCTTGAATACCAGAGTGCCGCCGCACAACGTATCCTCTTTGCCCTCTTCCTCCTTGATCACCTTGGTACAGCTATCGCCCACAGCACCATCCTTGTAGAAGGTGCCGCAAGTGTTGCAGTAATATCCTCCAGAAGGTTCGGTCACGATGTAGAACACATAGCGGCCGTCGTCTCTGGTATTCAGAGGAATGTTAACTGCACCGGTCTCGCCGGTATAGGTCAGACTGTTGGTGCCATTCAGAGCCGCAGTGCTGGTTCCACTGACCACAGCCTCCGCCTCAGTCTTATCCGAGGTGATCATCAGGACCTTGGCTGCCAGCTGAGCAGTCACCGCCTTGATGTTAAGGGCATATTCGATATTCCGGTTGCTTACGGTCACATAGTAGTAATTGTTGACCGTGTCATAAGCAGCCTCAGCCACCGTATCAGTGTTAGCTGCGTCAGTGCTGTACTGCTCAGGGAATTCCACTGTCAGGGAGCCTAACCGCGGGTCAGCATCCTCACGATAGATTCGGACGATCCGTTCTCTGGGCACACCGGCGACACCGCCATCGCGGTACTGGAAGGGTATATCCACATAGCCATTCTCACCGAAGTAATAGCTGGCCTTCATGGTCGCCATATCATCTTTACGCTCACCATTCCGCAGGCTCAGGTTCTCCTCAGCCTTGCCCTGACCCCAAGTGCCATAGGCATTGCTTACGGCAGAATCGTCAGTGATGGCAATGCGCAGTTCCCGGTCAGTGGCGGAGGTCAGCACCGTAACCACCACGCTGTTCTGATCTCCGGGCACATAACCCACAAAATAGGTCACGCCGTCAATGACCTGCTCCGGCAGGCTGGTGGTATCGTGATCCAGGGTCACGAACAAATCGTTCTCCATGGGCACAATCTTCACGGTATACTCACGGGTAACCGCCGTTTGAATAATGTCATCGAACTGAGTATAAACCACCACCTGAACCCGGAAGGTCAAATCATCCACACTCTGAACAGTATAATTCATTCTTGTGTTGGCACCGGGATCACTGATACTGAAGTTTACATCGGTGGTATTGCTGCCGGCAGCATTACCCGGGAAGTTAATAAAGGCAATGTCCTTCAGTTCATTTCTGGGCTCAGCCACAATGCTGTTGATCACTCCGGCATTGCTGTCCAGCAGATCCTTGGGCAGGGCCAAAACAAAGGTATCGTTGCCCATGTCTGCTCCCTTGAAGATCTGTCCATCGATGGTCGCCTGGACAGAGGCCAACGTGGTGGCGTAATCCTTGCGGAACAGGGTCAGGTTGTTATCCTTCACGCTAGCGTCCATAGCCTCGATAGAATAGGGCACCCGATAGGAATCAACGCCCTTATCCACCTCAAAGTTACGTACCTCGTAGTAGGCCGGGTGGAGCTTGGCATAAGCCTCATCCACGCCCACCTTCATCTGAGCCAGTTCCTTATCGGCTTCGTTATAGGCATTCCACGCTTGAGCCTTTTCCGCACTGCCCTCGGGCGCAATACGCCAAGCCTCATACAGAGCATCTACCCTGGCAAGCTGTGCCCGATAGAGGACTGTCAGATTCCGGGCAGCCTCAACATGAGCCTCATTAGCCTTCTGGCCCGCAATGTACACTGTAGAGGCCACGTTCTCCGAAGCAATGTAGACGTTGGCATTGGTCACCTGCTTGGTGGAGATCACATTGCCTTCCTCATCCACCTCAAAGCCCACATCATTGGCTTCGTTCTCGATGATGGCATACCGCGGGGTCAGGCCAGTACCAGTATACCGGAAGACCTTGACCGAGTAGGCCACATCGTCAGGATTGGTCTGCTGCCACAGCGGCATGTCATGACCGATCTCGCTGGGCAGTGTATTGGTGTTGCCCACCAAAACGTTATCCTGAGAAATCTCATTATCCGCCACCAGGACGATAAGCTTCATCCATGTCTCATAGGAGTAGTACTGCTTATCCAGACCTTGCAGATCACCGTTGGTGAAGCGGATATACAGGTTGGTCAGGTGTTCCAGAGGCACACCCTCGAACTTGATGTAGTTCTGCTCAGCCAGGGTAGTGGTAACCTGGAGGCCATTGATGTCGATCATGTCAAACTTGACATTCAACACATCGTTGGGCGCCTCAGCGTCGGGTTCTCTGTTATACGGACCATACTTGATGCCGTACTTATAGGCGCTGGTATCCACCACATTGGCCAGATCCACATAGCTTTGGCTACCGTCGGCAGCGTTCATCTCTTTCCAGAGGGCCACGGTATCGTCGGCCACGGCCATAACAACCCGGACGGTGGCAGTACCATCGTCATTGATCGTCGCCAGCACATTGCCGGCTGCATTTTTCACTGTGGTTCCATAAGGAGCAATGTAGGTCAGGAAGGCGTTGGACAGGTTGTTCCGGCCATGAGCCTTTTCCTCGTCCGTTGCTCCGGCGTAAGCGGTATTGAACAGCTTGTCAGGCACCACATTCAAATCCAGAGCGCCAGACTTCGTGAAGAAGAACTCCTCAGTGCTCAGATAGCCGTTCTCCACCAAGTAATCCATATTGCTCTGGAGACTATCCACACCGGCAGCCGCCACCTTGTCAGGCACCTGCTCGTTGGTCAGGACCTGGGCGGTACGGATGCTGTCGCGGCTCTTGACCACGACGTTAGCCTGGAGCTGATAACCGGACTCCGTCTCGGTCGCTACCAGGACCGCGCTGCCCAGATTGAGACCCCGGACCCGGTAAACAGCGGCGCCATTGATGTAATTCCACATGTTCGCATCGTCATACATCTCGACAATCATATCGCTGTCGCTGATCGGTGTTTGCAGCAGAACACCATCTTCATCCCGCTGCTGGATGATCTCCCAAGTATATTTGGAATCGGGAGCAGAATCCTCACCGGCGATGTAGAACTTGCTGATCTTAACAGTAATGGGCTGAATACCGGTGATGGGCATAACCATGTTCTCAGGTTCGATGTAGTTCTCCGAACCCCGAACCCACACAGGCCGGAAGGTGGCTTTTCTCTCCTCCTGGATATCGCCCTGGCGGGCCAGGCCGGTGCCGATCTGGCCATAGTCGTTGGAACCAAACGCATACAGCGGTCCATAGTAGGCACCGTCATCATTCTGAGCCACCAGGCCCATGATGGTATGTCCGCCGCCGGCAGATACTGTGGTCGCCCGGTAGACAAGATCGATATCCTCGTTCTTGATGCACTCAGGGCACTGTTCCCGCCCGTTTTCATCCAGGCCCACAGCCAGCACTTCACTATGAGTGAAGTACTCACCGCAGATCTCACAGCGGCGGTATGTCTCATCCGTACTGCTGATTACGCCGTCACAGTCAGATGTCAGGCAGACCGCCTCACCCTGAATAAAGGTCAGCGCGCTTCTGTCATGGTACTCACCGCACACCGGGCACTTCATCCAAGTGATGGTCATGTCGATGGTAGTCTTGGTCAGCAGAGTGGGTACGCCCTTGTTCTCACTCTTCTCCACCGTGGGCGCAGTATGGCCCAAACGGCCATATTCACCATCGCCCCAAGTCCAAACACTCTGGTCAGCGGCCAGGGCTACGGCAAAGTCAGTGCCGGCGGACAGGCTCACCACGTACTGGCTGTCCGCGTGGATATTGTAGCTGCCACACTCGGGGCAGGTAGCCGTACCATCGGCCAAGAACTTCACCTGATAGGCAGGATAATCTTTATTGCAATCATCACAATGCCAGGTAGTGGCAAAGGTCAACTCCACAGGCCGCTCAAAACTCTCAGGCATTACCTCGTTGTTATTGTGACCCAGTTGGTCAACACCGTTATAGCCCCAACCAATGACACTGCCGTCATTCAGAAGCGCCAGCGAGTAGTCGGAACCATCATAAATCTTAAGGATCTGGCGGTCGCCCAGAATATTCGCCTGCTTGCTCCGGCCCAAAACCTTTTCCAACGTATGAGTGCCGTCCACAGCACAGTGGGCCGTACCGTTGTGGTCAAAAATCAGATCCTCAACCGTGTAGTCAGCATCGCACTCCTTACAATGCCAGTAGGTCTCCTGAGTCACGATCCCTCCGCAGTCGGGGCATACGGCTTTCCCGTTGCTGTCGAAGGTCAGCTTCTCTTCTGCCACATAATGGCCCTCTGTCGTTTCCGTACCATTGCAGTACCAGTAGGTCGCAGTGGTACCCATAGTCGCCACCTTGGGTGCGGCATAGACCTGCGTACCATCCCGGAGCCGGATCTGGCGGGCCAGGTTGCTGCCCCAACCCCAGATGGTACCATCATAACGGACCGCATGGATCGTGTTCCAACGGCTGCCCTCGGACAGGTCAATGACCTTGCTCAGACCAGGCACCCGCTTAGGCTCGGCGTGAGCATCATTGTCAGCAATACCGTAACCCAACTGACCTTCATTGTTGGCACCAAAGGTATACACACGGCCGTCCTCAGTCAACAAGGCTACATTGCTATAGCCCAGCAGACCCTTGATGATCACAGGCTGGGTTCCACTCTCAACCAACTGTACCAGCATGGGTCGATCGGCATAAGAACCGGCTCCGGTCGGCAATGTATCCCGCTGGCCCAACTGGCCAAACTGGTTGGAGCCCCAGAGGAAGAACTTGCCCTTGTTGGTCCGGGCGGCAGAATTGGTCTCGCTGGCAGAGATGGCGACAATATACTCGTCCTCATCCAGCAGGCTGTTGCCATATTCATCCTCGAACTTGACCTCCACAGGCAGGGCAGAATAGTACACATGTCCGCCACCGGCCAGTTCATGATCTGTGCTGGCTTTAGATACGCCCAACTGGCCCAAATTGTTGCGGCCCCAAGCCCAGACAGTACCATCGCTGCGCAAAGCCAGGGTGTGGTTACCGCCAGCCATGACCATATGACCCACAGGAGGAATGTTAGCTGCTTCAGCATCGGCATCCTCGGGAATCACATTGATGTAGTAGACCACCTTCTGGGTATCGGTCTCCAGAACGATGTGGGTATAGCCGTAGCTGACACCCTTCACCTCAAAGGTGCCCTTATAGTTGTTGCTGGCATCAATGTAGCTGGTAGTGGGAATCGCAATATCCTCGTTCACCGACCGCAGCGTGGGATCACCTTCCCGAATGAAGTTGGTGAACAGGTTGAACCGCTGGCTCAGCAGATACTCTGCCTCAGCCGTTCCATTTACCCGAACGGTGATGACATGCTTGTTGGAGGGCTGGCCCTTCTCACCCACGATAATAGGCGTATCTCCCAAAGTATCATTCTGATAAAGGGCTGTCTCGCCATGGGTATAATCGCCAGTGCCATAAATTTGGCCCTCAATATCGCTCATAATACTGTAAGTATTGCCCGCACTGATGCCGCGGATGATAGTTCCGGTATCGGTCAGGTAGGTCTGGTTAGCCTTCGGTGTCCAGACAGTGGTGTCAGTATCGCTGTTGCCCAGGCCAAGCTGGCCGTAGAAGTTCCCGCCCCATGTGGATAGGTTGCCATCATCGGTCAGAGCCATGGAATGGTCCAAACCGGCAGAAGCCATCACTATACCCTGAGGTGCTTTTTCCAGATGGGTGGGCAGCGCACTGGTGGTACTGACAGGCAGAGACAACTGCCCCTTGGTATTGTCACCCCAACCATAGAGAGATTCATTGTAAAGTACTGCCAAACTATGTTGCCCACCGGCAGAAATATCCACCGCAGATTCGGCTGCGTCAGCAATATCCACATAGGTAGGTACCGTCACATTCCCGTTCACGTTCTCCAGACCCAGACGGTCGTTGCTACTATCGCCAGCGGCAAACACAGCGCCAGCCTTGGTAAGGAACAGAGAGTGGTCGTAACCGGCAGAGATAGCCGAAACAGTATGCAAGCTGGTCTCAGTAGGCACTTGCACTGTGCCCACCAAATCATCGCCCAGGCCCAACTGGCCCTTGTCATTGCGGCCCCAAGCGTAGACAGTGCCATCGAACGCCAGAGCCAAGGAGAACCGATCTCCGGCGGAAACCGCCGCAAAGCGGATGGGCTCGCCGTCCTTATCCAGAATCTCCAGCTTGACAAAGCCGTTGATGTAGCCCTTCACGCTTTCGATACCCAACTGGCCATAGGCGTTGCTGCCGGTAATCCAGATATTACCGTTCACGTCCAGTGCCATGCTGTGGTCCATACCGGCAGCAACATCAGCAAACTTCACCTCATAGCTGGTCTGGTTGCCCAGAGTGCCGTCTGCGTTCAACTCAAAGGTCTTGACCTGGACCGCGTCGTCCGAACCCAGAACACCGATGTCAACACCATCAGGATCTGTGTTGTAATAATCCTTCCAAACGCCATTGTCCTCATATTGGCCAATACCCAACTGTCCCTTATCATTGAGACCATAAGCCCAAATCGTGTTGTTCGCCCGGAGGGCCAAAGTATGGCTGCCATTGGTGACTGCCTTAGCTGTCACAGCGGCCTCACTGATCACGGGATTGATCGTCTTATCCTTGGGCACCAGCATATCGCTGCCCTGCTTATTAGCCATGAAGTCAGCATAGTTGCCGTACATCTCAGCGTCATCCAGAACATCCACCCGGATGTAGCGTACCCGTCTGCTCTGATCCTCCTGGACCCGGAGATACGCTCTGCCGGCAGCATCCGTTTCCAGAACGCCTAAGGTGTTGTTGCTCTCATCCACCTTGAGCCGGTCTGCATCCAAAATGCCCGTATTGTTGGTTATGGGCCGGCTGCTTGCATAGCTATATTTTCCGTTGACGGTTGCCTGGCTCTCCCGCAGGGAGAAAGCGTGGAACTCGGTGTCCACATAGTAGGTACTGTGGTTCTCCAGGAACAGCGTGCCGGAGCCCACCTTCTGGACCTTGCTTTCATCAAAGACATAGTCGCCGGTGGTGCTTTCTGTGTAGCTGCCGCCCATATCCACATAGGCATAACGCACCTTACCTGCATGGACGGGGTTGGTCTCGTCATAGGGCTCATAAACAGCAGGTTTAACTGTGCTGTCAGTGCAGACATAACCGCCTGTCTTATCCTCCACATATGTGGGGGTGAAACAGTAGAGTGCCACATTGGGATCGGCCTGGGCAGCCGCCAGCTTAACGGGATCATCGCTCAGATCCTCATAACTGCCGTCCACATTGCGGATATAAGTGCCGTTCGCCTTATCCTGAGTATAGTCGGCCTTTTGGGCATAACGGGTCATAGGCGCATCAGTGGCAGCATCGTAAGCACGATAGCCACCGGGTGCGGCGGCATCTGCCACAAAGGCTCCGTTGCTTCTGCGCACGTAGGTCATAGTGCCCGCGGCTACCATTTCATAGTGAGCCTCGCCGGCATGAGTGCCATCGTCCAGCACATACTCACCCAGAGTAGAGCTACCATCCAGGATCTTATTGCCATCGTTATCCAGTTCGGGAACACCGTTTTCATCGGTGACCCAGTTATCCCGGTAATCCTTGGCGATGGTAACCTCAAGGTCAGTTTCACCCACCAGGGTAAAGCTGCGAGAGTTCTCCGTGTTGCTGTTGGCAAACTGACGGGAACTGTTATCGCCGATGGCCCAGACCTTACCGTCGCTCTCCACGGCAAAGATATCCTGATATCCCGCGAAAATGGACTCCCACTGGGTCGTTTCCTTCTCCGCCATAACCTCGGGCCGGGCAAACATATCCTGAACCTCATTGTCGCGAATCTGGCCCAACTGACCCAGACTATTATCGCCCCAAGACAACACGGTGTAGACCGTTTCACCATCGCCATTCACCGTTCTGGCCAAAGCGTAGGAGGTTTCTTCACCGACAGCAATATCCACGATATGGCCAAGGTAGCTGCTGAGGCCAAGTTCCGCATCACCGCTGAACTCATTGTTACCCCGGACACCCCAGACACGCTGCGGCTCGGACACGAAGGAACCTTCGATCTCGTTATTGCCCAACTGGCCATGGGTATTGTAACCCAGACCCCAAACGTTTCCGTTGGCGTCAAGTGCAAGCATATGTTCACTGCTGGCGACGACCTTCACAATGTCGGTCTCGTTGCCGTCTCTGTCTGTAAAGCCGGTGATGGGTGTGGCGGTGGTACCGCCGCCAGTGATCCGCCAGATCCGGCCGCCGGAAGTCCGCAGGTAGTGACCAGCCAGCTCCACGGCGTTGGATCCCTGGTTGATTTCGGTGGTGCCGAACTGATACTCCCAGCCGGAACCGAAAATCACGCTCTTACCGCTGGCAGCATCCTGCGTCAGCACATAAGTAAAGTTGGCACCCACAGACAGGTCAATGGCTGTGGTAATCTCATTGCCATGGGCATCCTTCATGGCAGTGGGCACCTTGACCTGAGCGGTATTGACACCCACGCCCAGACGGCCAAAGTTGTTGTCGCCGAAGGCATAGACTCGTCCGCTCAAGGTCAGAATGAAGGACACCTGGTTGGAAGCAAAGATCTTCATAGCAGGGTCATTCTCCCAGTCCTCATAGGTGACCTGGCCGATCTCCTCCAGGCTGGTCCGACCCAACTGGCCATGCGTATTCTGCCCCCAACTCCAGACTGTACCATCTTCCTTCAGGGCCAGGATATGATCCTCACCCACAGCGATGGCAGGTGTAGCCAGAGCATCCAGGCTGCTTAGAACAGTAACTTCCACATAGCCTACGGTAACACCGTCCACCAAGACCTCCATACGGTCCCGGCCGACCCTCTCGCCCTTCAGCCACCAGATATCATTCTCATCCTGCTCCACTGTGAAGATGGAGGGGTTATCGCTGACCACAGTCCAAGTGGTATCGCCGTTGAGCGAGAGCAACAGCAGGTTCACAGCGGAACCGAAGGTCACGCTCAAATCCTGGCTCAGGTTCAACTGGCTGCCCACCAGGACAGACAGGGTCGTGGGCTGTACGTTGGCATCCTGACGGCCAACCAGCACCAGAGTTTTGGAGTCCACCACGCTGATATTGCCCAACTGGCCTTCCTCATTGAAACCGGAACTCCACATGGTACCGTTACGGCGGGCAGTGATCAAGTGATCGGCACCGCCGGACAGGAACAGAGTATCCTGTTCGCTATGGTCCACCACGCTTTCATCCATGGTTGTCACCTGGGTGGGATGACGGAACCGGGCCAAGCCGGAATCAAGGCCAAGCTGGCCCTTGTCATTGCGGCCCCAAGTGTAGAGGTTGTAGTAAGCATTTTCGGCAGAGCCGGTTTTCACTACGGCAGCGCTGAAGCTGTCACCGGCAGCAATGTTCACCACGTCGCCCAACTGTTCCACGTTCTGCTGCTGATCGGTATGGTTCATAGCAACCTGGATAAGGCCCTCAGAGCCATTATCGCCCTCAGTTGCCCAGCCAATCTGGCCGTAGACGTTGGACCCAGCGGCCCAGACATCACCGTTCATGTCCAGCACCAGCAGGTGGTCGGTAACCAGTTCCATAGTAACAGGTTCACCGCTGGGGCCGGTGGCGGGAATAATCACATTGTCGGTATGGGCCGCAATCTGCACCGCCTCATTGATGGCATTGAAGTCCGCAGGCTTCATCTCAGCATTGCCAAGTTCCTTGGCCTTCCGGATGTCGGGGCTGTAGAGATTGTTCGGCAGAGTCCAAATCGTACCGCCACTCTTCAGCGCATACTTACCGCTGACCTCAATGGCATGAGTCAGCATACTCAGAGCGCCGGGCACATTGCCGTACTCGTTGTTCACACCCGCATCCACAGTCTCGTTGATGCCGCAGGCATAGACCACACCGTTTTCGGTAATGAGGTAGCTGCTGGCATCGCCGGCGTAGATAGCCACTACGCGGCCACCATTCTCCAGGCTCAGGCCGGGGATGCTTACCTGCCGCGGGCTGTTGATGAACCGCAGATAGTCATCACCAATGCCCAACTGTCCGTACTCATTGTTGCCCCAGGCCCACACCTGGCCATTGGAATCCAGAGCCAGAGCGTGGTCACGGCCTGCCGCGATCTTAACGATATAAGTCCCGGCATCCTCGAAGCCAAAGGTCATGGGCAGCGGCGTCACATTGTTGCTGTCATCGGTACCATTGCCCAACTGACCATACAGGTTGCTGCCCCAAGACAGCACCGTACCATCCACGCGGAGGGCCAAGGTAAAGCCGTCACCCGCCGCAATTTGCGGCAAGGTCCGGAACTCCACGGTAACGAGCTCGTCATCGCGAGCCACAGGCACGTTCTCAGCTTCCTCGGGCATCAGCAGAGCCACGCCCTCCTCATCGGTAAGGTTGGTCAGCATACTGGCATAGGTCTCAATATCCTTACCCAGTACGTCCACGATAGCTACGCCAACCTTGACGTCCTCGGGGTTCACGCCCTCGGGCTCATACTTGACCATCAATCTGGTCTGACCATAGGTCCGAACATCATCGCTGATCATACCCGTCATAACCACGTCCTCATAAATCGTGGTCTTGGTATGGTAAGCATCCAGGGAGAAGGTATAGTACCGGTCTCTCTGGTGGTTCAGGTCCAGACCGCCCTCCTTATTGCCCGGGTTCAGAGCAGAATCACTGTAGGGCAGATTCAGTACATCTTCATCCAGAGCATAGTAGGTCAGCTCCGCACTCTTGACCTCATCCACTTCCTTATCCACACTGAAGGAATAGAGATACTGTGCGTAGAATTTCTTGTCGAAGCTGTCGTCGCCGCTCTTCAAGGTGTAGAAGTAATTCTCCTCCTCGCTGCGGATACCGCTCGCATTGGTCTTTACCTCATAGATGGCGATACGCTCCTCGTCCACCTGGGTGGGAACCTGGATAGCATGGGTAATATTACCATCATCGCTTCTCTCCAGAATCTCGAAGTTACCCAACTGGCCATACTCATTGTTACCCCAGGTGTAGACCACACCATTGGTGTCAAACACTGCACTGTGGCTGCCGCCAGCGGCAACAGACTGGAACTGGACGCCTTCATCCAAATCAATCATATCAATGACGCGGATTTTTCTGGCTTCATAAGGCCCATCGCTGACATTCGTCATACCAGCCTTATAGTCCTCATTGCTGCCCCAAGCGTAATTCTCAAAGGACCAGTCAACGGGAGTACGAATGCCGTTCTCCTCATGATAAGTTACCACCATGGTAGTAGCCACCATCTGGACACTCTGGTTCTCACCACCACCAATAGAGATGTTGATGACATTCTCCAGCGGACCACCGACTCCCTCCATTACCACCCGTACCGGACGGAGTGCATAGGGCAATTCAAGTGCTCCACTATCTTCGGTCAGATACCAAGTCTGTGCACCAATCTGATGGTTAGTGTTATCGCCCCAGGTATAAGCTTCCTTCTGCTCGGTAATCAAAGCAAAGTTATAACCATGACCGATGATTCGGTTCACGTCATAAATCTCTGCGCTGGGGATGGCTTCCCCGCTAAACCGATCCTCCGTCTTCGCACTGCGGTCCACACGGACCAGCTTAGTACTGCAAGGCAGGATCGAAGGATCTTGGCCAATACCCAGCTCGCCCCGCGCGTTGGAGCCCACAGTCCAGACAGTACCGTTGGTCAGCAGTATGGCGGAAGTACCCACCGTGGCAGCCACGTCCATAACATTGTCCAGAGCCGCACCAGTAAAGCCCAACAGGTTCTGCGGTGTGTACTCATAGGTACTGGCAAAACCAAGGCCCAACTGACCGTAGCGGTTATCACCCCAAGAGTAGACCACGCCTTCTTCGGTGACAGCCAACACATGGTTGGCGCCGGTAGCCACAGCGATAAACTTAGCGCCTGCGTCAGCAAAGTGGATCTTCACCGGGTAGGGGCTGTAGGCCAAGACGCTGGGATCATAGCCCAACTGACCATAGCTATTGTCGCCCCAAGCATAGATAGCACCGCTCTTATCCACGGCTACCACAAAGCTGTCGCCGCCGGAGATACGAATGATGTTATTGAAATCTTTCAGCTCCGTATCGTTGGGATACTCTTTATAGTAAGCCAACTGGCTGGGAGCAGTCAGCACAGTCTGGAGACTGCCGGTACCCAGTTTGCCCACACCGATACGGCTACCGTCAGCCCGGCGGATCTCGTTGTCGCCCCAAGCCCAAACAGTACCGTTCTTCTTCAGGGCAGTAGAGGTGTACTCACCCAGCACCAACTGCGGGTAGGTCACACCATCGGTCACGATGATTCGGGCAAAGGCTGCCTGACCGGTGATGCTGTTCTGGGCCACGATCTTGGTTTCACCTTCCCGGAAGGCAATGACCTGCGCCTGCTTCGGGTTACTGTTGCTGGCACTCACCGTCGCCACAGAGGGATCCAGAGACTTCCATGTAAAGGCATCGGTGATGGCACTGGAAGCACCGTAAACCATCATCAGGGTATTGGGATAGTTAATATTCAGAAGGCCCGTGGTATTATACGTCAGACCCAGAGTCTGCTGACGCTGGTTGGCCTCGAACTCCAGCGGGATAGCGCCAGCCACCACAGGAGCATTGGCATCAACCCGGGTCCGGTCACCCAACTGGCCCACATTGTTCTGGCCCCAAGCATATACGACGCCGTTGTTGCCGTGGACCAGAATGTGGCCAGAGTTAGAAGTGGGCGAAATGCGAACCACATTGCTCAGGTAGCCCTCACCGGTACCGCTGGCATAGACCAGGGTAGGTGTGCTCTGCTCAGTCAACTCGCCCCGGTTGCCCAGGATGGCAGAATTCAAATTGCTATTGGTGCCCCAGGCATACACATTGCCCTTCTCGGTCACCACCATGCTGTAGTCACTGCCAGCATAGATACTGGCCACATCATTGACCACAGACTTATCCTGGAATGTCGTCTCACTGGTCAGGCTGGTGATGTAAGTAGCCTTCTCGGTCAGCTCATCCACCAGAGGCCGCAGAGCGGCGATCATCTGCTCTGCATCATAATTGCCGGCAGCAGCTTCAGCCCGAATCGCCTCGATCTGGGTGTGGAGCTTCTCGCCCTCCTTGTTGGCATCGCTGAGAGAGTTGTCGTCCTTGGCATCCTGAAGCTTCTTCAAGCTGTCCTCAACAGCATTCAGCTCACTACGGACAGACTGGACCTCCATTTTCGCCTTATCCTGCTCGGTGGTCAGTCTACCGATTTCCCGCTCGGCCCGCTCATAGGCCAGGAGGATCTCCTGGTTGGCCTGCTGGCGGAGAACACGGTTATATGCCTCAGCGGCCTGATCCCGGATGGTCTGCGCATTCTGCAAGGTGTTCTGAGTGTTCTGGTTGAATTCCCGAGCAGCTTCCAAATCACCCTGCGCCACGGCATAGGTACCGCCAATGCGCACCAGCGCATCCCGGGCAGCCTCATACTCGGTATAAGCTGTCAGCTGGTCGCCGGTCAAAGCACCCGCCTCCACGCCGTCCAGGCTGGCATTATTGATGCCCGCATCCCGGCAAGCCAAAATGGCTGCTTTGAACCGGGCCATGGCAGAATCATAGCTTGCCTTCACGCCGGTATTAAAGCTGATCTTGGCATTGTCGTAAGCCTGGATCAGCGCACCCATCACGGGATCAGCCTGCTCATCCGCAGTGGGAGCATCGGGATCGACTACACCAGCAGCAATACAAGCTTCCTTAGCCTCAGTTACCAGTCGCTGCTCAGCGCCGTAGGTACCCTCCACTTCGCGCAGCGCTGTCTTTGCAGTCACATAGGCGTTATAGGCTGTCAGCTGTTCAGGTGTGAGCACAGCAGGATCCACCGCATCCAAGTCTCCAGTGATGCCCGAAGCGATACAGGCAGCCTTCGCCGTCTCAAAAGCATCCACCCGCTGACGCAAGATGGCAATTTGGTTGTTCATGGTAATGGTTGCCAGACTCTGATGGTTGTTGCCTACGGTAATAGCGCTCTCTGCCCGCTTAATGGCCTCCTCAGTCTTGTTGTAGGTAGCCAGAGCCTGACCAGCCTCACCGTTGACGCTGTCAAAGAGAGCATTGTACTTCGCCATGATATCTTTATAGTCATCTTCTTGTTTCGCTTGCTCAATGGCCTTGGTAGCTGCCTCTTCATTATCCTCGGCATTGTCCAGTTCTGTCTTCAGCTCGCTCTGCTTCTTGACCAGTTCGTCCTCCACGCTCTTGATCATGGCGGCAAAATCGTCACTGTGCGTGTTCTGGTAAGCCTCATCAGCCACCTGCAGGAGGCGCTCCAGTTCCTGCTGGAAGAAGTAGCTATACTCCAGCGGACGGTGGATGATCTCATCGGTGACACCAGTCAACTCAGGCAGGTTAGCCAGAAGAGCCTTGGTGTTGTTCTCACCCATCATATAGATGTGCTTCACCAGTCCGTCGGTGGAATTGGGTGTGCTGTCGCCAGCCCACGCATCCGCGTCAGCCAAGGTATGTGTATCATATTCCATTGTCATGAACATGGCCTGGGTATCACCCAGAGCAGCCATGACCGCACCCCGGAAGTAATCCAACTCACCAATCTGGTTGCCCTCGGCATCCGTCTGGTTCAGGATAGGCTGCGCATAAATGGCGGTATCGCCTACCACAGGCTCATTCACATAGGAAGTCAAGCCGCTATCGGTAGCACCGGTGGCATAAACCAGAGCATCAGCGGTAAGGATGTACATATTGTCGCCGCTGAAATAGATCTCCACCGCATTATCGATACCGGGAACCTTAGTGGGCCGGATGATAGCGTTCTGGCTGAGGGTATTGCTTTCGCCAATACCCATCTTCTTGGGCGCATCATAGCCCCAGACGTACACAGAACCGTCCTCGCTGATAGCAACGGCACTGTACCCGTGGGCATAAACCTTTACGATCTTGCCGGTATCGGCATCGCCCAGGTTGCCACTGTTGGCCGCGCCGTAAGCCAGACGCGGGATGGGCTGGTTGTTGCTGTACGTACCGTCGTTGTTAAGGCCCAGGGAGCCGTGCTCATACCGGCCCCAAACCCAAACGGTACCGTCCACCCGGGCAGCAAGGCCAAAGCCATCGCCCACAGCCACGTCCACTACATCGTCCATGTTACCCATGCTGGTGCGGACCTGCCGTTGTTCACTGTAGGCCTTGTCACCATCGGCCTGGGAAACCTGGTTGTACACGTTGCTGCCCCAAGCCCATACTTCACCCTCAGTCGTGAGGACCAAGCTGAACTCAGAACCGGCAGCTACTTCGGGAGCCACCAGTGCCCAATCCTCCCGGTAAGCACCGGAGAAGGGCACCACTTCAATCTCCGCGAAGGTGTAGAGCTCGTAATCCTTACCGTAAAGGGACACGGTGGTGTGTACCGCCACCACAGCAGTACCCACGCCCTTGTAATAGAGGGTTCCCTTCTCATCCACCTCGACCACGCTGTTGTTGGTGGAGGCAAAGTGATACTCGAAGGGTCCGGTAGGAGCGTCGCTGTACACGTTGAACCAGTTGACCAGAGGCTCCAATGTGAGGCCCACGCGGTCTTGCTCATGTTCAGGCAGCATAATCACGTAGCGGTTGCCCACAAACTCCGGATTCGCCAGAGACAAGTACAGAGAATAAACCTCGTTGGGCAAAGCCTTGAAGTCCAAATCTCGGTTCAGCGGGTCTTTACCGATGGTGATATCACCCAACTGACCATACTGGTTATCACCCCAGGCGAAAACGCTGCCGTTTCCGGTGATAGCAGCAGACAGGCCGTTGCGGTCCTGACGGGAAGGCCGATTGTGTCCAGTGTCGCTGTCCACCCAGACCACAGTCTGGAGCGGGTCAGTTTCGTCATTCATGACATTGCTGGTCACATAGGCTTCGCCAGCCAACACATAGTTGCTGAAGCTGTCCGTTCTGCCATTGGCCAGACCATTGTTGGTGCCATCTGCAAGACCGGAATTCTGGGTTCCCAATGCCACATCACCATAGCCGGTACCCTGCTCACCGGAGTTGTTTTCACCCTTGACCAAAACCACGTCGCTCATGCTCTCGCTGTTTTTCAGCAGGACCATGACGGTATCGCCACCGGTGATTTGCTTAACATTGGAAGCTGTCATACCACTGACAGGAATGAAGCCGCCGGACGTGCCGGGCAGGTTCTCGTAGACCTGGCCACCCTGAGCATTGTAAGTTATGATATAACTGTTGTCATCCGCACCAGCGAACTTCACCACGCGGTCATTGATTTGGGCACCGTTGCCATTACTCACATCAAAGAACTGAGTAGCACTAATGGCATTGCGGTCCCAATAGATGTTCCGGCCCTGATCGGTAACAGCATAGATACGTTCACCGCTCCGAATGGTTCCTGCGCTTACAGTGTTGATGCCAGCCATCTCCATCAGAACAGGCACAGGAGTCGGCTTGTTCTTCAGCGTATTGGGATCCAAAGCCTGCGCAAGACCCGTCTCACCCCGGAGGATTTGGGGATTGTTACCGCTGCCCCAGATGAACAGGTCGCCCTTCTGAGACAGAGCCATGGCGAAGCTCTCCTCGCCACCGTACTGATCTACATAGGTGCCAGTGAAGACATCTGCCATCTTCACATAGTTCACCTGGCTGTCACTCTTCAAATTACCAAGGCTCTCCACCACAGTGGGACGGCTCACATAGGTTTCCTGGCTTAGGCCGCTGGTGTCACCCACGTTTCCATTACCGATCTGGCCATTGTTGTTCCGGCCCCAGGTGTAGAGCAAGCCCTCAGTATCAATAGCCATGGCGAAGTCGGGACCCGCCACGATCTTGACGATCTTGGCTTCCTCGTAAATGGCGGTCACAAATCTGGCTTCCACCTGTACCGGTACGAAGATCACAGTTATACCATCCTCGTCCAGGGTCTCCTGCAGAAGTTTCTTGCTGGTATCAGCCGGATCAGCCACATAGTAAATCCCATCCTCCAGCAGGAGCTGGCGGCCAGTGTTATCCACATAGCGGTCCACCCGGTTGCTGGTGAAGGTCACCTTCTGAGGCTTAGTCTCAAAGCTGTTCACGCTGGCAGGGCCAAGGCCCAGCACACCGTAACTATTCATACCCCAGGAGTAAACCTCGCCGTTGGCCTTCAGAGCCAGGACGTAGTCCTCGCCTACAGAGACCTGGGCATAGGCAATATTCTCCTGTGTACCATTCCGGTAAGTATAGGGTTTAAGCACGGTCAGGTGAAACTCCACCGTCCGTGTGGTAATGCCATCGGTGACCGTCAGCAGAATATCAGTCACACCGGGAGCCTTTGCTCTCACAGAAGTGGAGTTGGTACCCGCCACCACCTCGGCAATATCGCTGTCCAGGCTGACCGTGGTCACCTGATAGCCGCTACCTTCCAGCAGGCCGATGGACTGGGCCTTCGAGAGCAGGTTAAAGCCCTTAGACACAGTATAATTGTTGCCCAGGTTCAGGATCTCGCCCATCTCAATGGAAGCAGAGTTGACTTTGCCTTCAATAACGAAGGTGCCGCCCACAGTCAGGATGGTCTGACTGCTGTCGCTTCTGGTATTGAGCATATCTTGAGTGCCCAACTGCTCCATGGCAGCAGCGCCCATGGCATACACGTTACCGGTGCCGTTCACGTAAACAGAGTGATAACCGCCGGAGGCCGAGGTCGCACTCAGCACATTGCTGTTGGATACCTTCGCGCCCGTAGTGGTACTGGTACCGCCCTGCTGGCCCACACTGGCCAAGCCGCTCATCATCAGAGCGCTCTCCGTCGTCACCATAGTCATGGTAGAGCCGCCGGACAGGCGGGATACCCACTCGCGATCCGTCAGGGGCAGGTTGTTTTGAACGCCGTTGCTGGACATAACATTCAGCTGAACGGGCGTAGAAACCACACTGTTGGTAACTACATTCTGGAAGGGTCTACCATTCTGGGTATCGTTAGCGCCCCAGCCGTAGATATTACCGGTAGCAGAACCCACCTTCACAGAGGTACCGGTCCGGTCATCCTGACCGGTGGCAAAGATGACTGCATAAGCATTGCGATCACCAGCTCCCACCGTCAGAATCCGGTTAGACATCAGGACAATGCCGTCGGTCTCACTGGCCGTGTCGTCACCAATACCCATGGCCAGAGTGCTGTTATCGCCCATAACCTTCACCGAACCATTGGCCTGGAGGATATAAGCGATAGCACTATTACTGCCGCTTACTGCTGCCACGGTATCGCCAACCCGCTCAAGGGCCACAGGAGTATCATAATGGTCATTCTTGGCGTCATCGGTCAACTGATTCTTGCTGTTATCGCCCACACCAAAGATGTTGTTGCTCACCACTTCGTAGCCCACAACCTCGTTGTTATCCCAAACACGGTTATAGTACACGCTCTGTACCATCAGGGCAAAGCCATGAGCATCGTCAGCCCCGCCTACGGCGATATCAACGATTTCCAGAATATGGTCAGCATCCTTTTCGCGGAGGCTATCCGTATTCTGCGCCTGATTACCTCTAAGCACCTGGGTAGCGTAAGTCACCCGCTCCGGTGCATTGGCGCCCAGGCCCAACTGGCCTCTGTCGTTACGGCCCCAAGCCCAAACTGTGCCATCGTTCTTTAGCGCATAGACAAAGTTGCCGGTAGCCGCCAACTTACGGACATTGTTCAGATGGAGGTTCTCATCCACTTTGACCTGCACAGGGTAGGCATAGGTACCATAGACTTCGCCAATACCCAGTTCGCCGTACTCGTTGGAGCCCCAGGTCCACACGGTACCGTCGCCCGCCAGGGCAGCGTTGAAGGTGGAACCAGAGACCACCTGAGGATAGCCCACGCTGTTGTCACTGCGGGCCTTCAGCGCCTCATCATAGATGCCCTGATAGAGGCCACCCTCTTCCCCGATCACCGATACCTGGTTGCCTGCGGTCTGGCCTGCAGGCCGCACTTCAACCTTGATGCTGCTCACAGACAGCGGGTCGTTGGCCAGAGAGACAATAATGTAGGTCGTACCCGCAGACTTGCCGTGGATAATGGGAAGCTTGTTATACTGCTCAGCATAGTTCACACTGGCATACTTATTCTCCGAGAAGTGCGCCGTGTTGTCAATGGCAGCGGTAGTATCATCCCACATAAACCAGGCCAAATCCTGATCAGACAGACTGTCCTCAGCATTGTTCAGCACATTGAAGGCCGAGATCTTAGGCGGAATGGTAAACCGGAAGTCCTCGCCCTCCGCGATGGAGATAGTATAGTCCTCCAGCACGAAGTAGGCCGCGCCCACACGGACAGGTTTATCAGTATTGTTCTGGGTGGAATCGCCCAAACGCCCATACTCTGTGTTCCGGCCATAGCTCCAGAGAGAACCGTCGGACTTCATCACCAGAGAATGATGGTCCACATCAGAAATGGAGTTGACTACGGTGATCACGCTCTGAATATGGTCGCCGGGGCTACCCGCTGTACCGGCAGACACCATACCGGGCACACCGGAAATGGGGTTGGGGACCAGTTCCCCACCAGTGGCATCCAGATTACCGCCCTGGCCCAAAGCCGGGCCGTGAAGCTGCGGCGTCACCGAGATATAGCCGCCCTGGCCGTCCGGCATATTGTAGGCAGGACCGTCTACATAGCCTTCAGCATCACCCACAGACCATAGCCGGTTATCGGCATAAGCCACCTGCAAATATTCAGAGATATCGGCAGCCATGGGGAATTTCAAATTTCCGCTGACAGTACGGATACTGCCGTCCAGATTCTTCTCGTAGACAGTGTAGGGATAGTCAACGGAGAGTTCCTCCACTGCAGTAGGCTGAATGTTTACATGGACAGTGTCGCCGGAATCAGTAATATTCTCCACAAGGCCATTGGCATAACGGGTGTTCTCCGCACCACCCCAAGTCTTGACCTGGCCGTCGGTAGTGATAGCCACAGCATTATACACACCGCTGCTGACCGTCAATGCACGGCCATTGAGGATAGCCCGGTCGGGCTGCTCCTGACGGGAGTAGCTGCCATAGGAATAGTTAGCCAATTCACCCCAGGTAATAACCTGACCATCGGGCCGCAGGACCCGCATGTTGGCAGCAATCTTGTCGGGCGCCAGCATAGATACACCGTTGAGAACACTGTTCGTGGCACTCAGATTTCTGGGCCGGTTCACATTGGTGCTCCGGGAAATCGTCAGCTGCGGATCCACCAGACCACGATAGTTGGTACCCCAACCCCAGAGCCGTCCGGCGGCATCGCTGGCGAAGGAGTAGGCCCGGGTAGCCCGGAGACCAGCCGTCTCCGCATAGCCACTGGCCGCGATGGCCACCACAGGAGCGGACCGGAGATCCTCACTGCTGCCCAGTGCGGCGGTAGTATTGGTCTCCGAACCAAGGACCCGCTCGGCATAATAATACACGTTGGTACTACCACCAGCATCGCCCTGGCCCAATTCACTCCGAGAGTTGGAGCCCCAGCCCCAGACCACACCGTTCTTATCCAGAGCCAAGGTGTGATTGCCGCCGGCAGAAATCTTGACAATATCAGTCAGCGCCACGTAGGTATCAGTCTCACTGTCATAACGCTTGACCTGAATGGGTACGCTGGCAGAGCGCTGGCCGCGGCTGCCCAACTGACCATAGGTGTTGGAGCCCCAAGCCCAAACCGTACCGTCGCTCTTCAATGCCACAGAGTGGGCGAGACCCACGGAGATCTCCGGGAACACCACGGTATCTTCAGGCATAGAGGCATTGGCGTTGACCACATTGAGCTTGAAGAAGCCCTGGTTGCCCATCTCGTCCGTCACCACGATGTAAGTAAAGCCGGTGTCAATGGCTGTAATAACGCCAGTTTTGCTATCAATCGTCGCTACGGATTCATTCTTGGACTCGAAACGCAGCTGAGAAATGTCAGGCTTGTAGACCCTCTGGCCGTAGGCGTTGAAGCCCAGATAACCCAGAATGGCATCCACGTCGATCTCCACAACGGAGCCACTCTTCACTGCAGTAGCCAGAATGGTAGTGGCCGTGTTAGCGATGGTCCCGTCCTCGTTCCACTCAGTGACGCTGTCATCCTCAATAATGGTATCGTAATAGATGGTGGCATCCTTACCGTTCACCCGAATGCGGTCCACCTTCAGATAAGAACCACCGCCATTCTCCAGTACACTGACGGGAGCATATTTCTCAGTGTAAGTGCCATCACCCAACTGACCGTAGGTATTCATACCCCAAGTATAGACGGTACCATGCTCGTTATCATACACCACAGCAGACCGGCCGTAGGGCGCGCCGTTCATACCCATAATATTGTCGATAATGGCGTTGCTGTTTCCATTTCCGGCCTCGCCAGCCCGGACAAAGTCAGCCACATTGCGGTTACCACCGATGGTCCCGTTGGCCAGTTGACCGCCCTCGTTTTCACCAGCAGACTTCATGCTCTTATCCAGATAACGCACATAGCTGGCAGGTCCGGCAGAGATAAGGATGGCCACGCTTTCGGCCTTTTCCAGTTCCTCGTCGGTCATTGCGGCAATGGCATCCAGGTACTCCTGGGTGTGCTCATAACCGTTGTCGCCAGCCACATAGGTGGTAACACGGCCGTCGCCTGCAAACTTTTCATTGAAGGTAGTATCCACACTGGCGCCATTGGTGGCAGCAGTTACATTGACATTGGTCCCCACACCCAACTGGCCTCTGGCATTGGCACCCCATGCATGGACCTTGCCGTTGACGTCGATGGTCAACACACTGTTGGCTCCAGACGACAAGGCAATATAGTTGCTGTCACCATCGGCATAAGAAGGTCCTGCGTTGGTCACCTCAGTCGTGCCAAACTGGCCCTGGTCAAACTTACCCGTCCGGGTATCCTTACCGATACTCAGAA
Source organism: Oscillospiraceae bacterium (assembly GCA_022800215.1). Classification (GTDB taxonomy): domain Bacteria; phylum Bacillota; class Clostridia; order Oscillospirales; family Oscillospiraceae; genus Vermiculatibacterium. The sequence goes on from JAAWPV010000079.1 coordinate 55,536, forward strand.
CATCACCGCTGCGGGTCAAGATGTGGGTAGTGTTCTGGTCGGCCGAGATGTCATAGGCTTGAGCAGAAGAGGGCAGACGTAGCTTCACCGGCCCGCTGGTGTAATTGCTCACCCCAATGGCAGTGTTGGTGATATCCAACTTTCCAAAGCCATAGTTACCCATGCCGTAGACGTTGCCCTGGCTGTCCAGCAGCAGGGAGTGCGTCTGTCCAGCAGCAATGTCCACAATCTCCGCACCCTCAGGCAGGATATCCTCCAGGGGCAGTACAGTGGGTGTGGTAAACTCAAGGGTAGAATGGAGCGGATCATTGCTGGGCAAGAATCCAAGCTGTCCGTTCATATTATTGCCCCAAACAAAGACCTTGCTTCCGGTCTCTCTGGTAGTCAGGGCCAACACGAAATCAGCGCCCACAGCAATCTTCCGCACGGGCAACTCGTCACCCAACAAGACATCCTCGCGGATGCTTACCTGCTGCGGCGAGGTGGCTTGCTGGACTTCACTGTTCGCGCCCAGACCCAAGCGGCCTCTGACATTGTTACCGAAGGTCCAGACCGTACCATCGTCCCGCAGGACCACAGTGAAGTCATCGCCAGCAGCTACCTGAGGATAGGCAACACTAGGTGTTTCACCATCCTCGCCAGGCAGCGGCATTACGTTGATCTTCAGGAAGCCATAATAGATCTCACCATTCACGACATACTCCGCGATGATGTAGGTCACACCGAAGTTCTCCTCCAACTTCCCACCGCAATTGGCGCACACTCCACCAGACGGGGCCTCAGTATAGGTCTCGCCGCAAGTCTCGCAGAGGTATGCCACCGCCGTGATCTTCACTGCACCTTCACCATCGTTGTAAACAGCGGAGGTATCAATCTTGACCACATTGGGATCAAGGGACCGGAAGGTCACATCGTTCACATTTTCCACGATATTATGGATGGACGCATTGATCAGGTTGAACTCGTTCTCCTTCATAAGCTGGAACATGGAGGGATCCAGCCACAGGCTTTCGCCCTTGCGGAGATCATACTCGTACTCAGTCAGATCCAGTTCCCGCTTGCCCTCTGTCAGGCCCTCGATCTCCATCAGGTTCATGGTAAGCAACTTCTTGTGGACGCCCACCTGGCGGGCTCTGGTAATACTGGTCACATCCAGAACACCCAACTGATAGCTGGTGTTGTCACCCCAGGCCCAGACAGTGCCGTCCTTCTTAGCCACTATGCTCTGTGCTCCGCCAGCACCCACAGCAAAGACGTCATTCAAGTCACGAGACTCAATGACAGTACCCTTACCGCAGTATGCGCAATTCTGGCCCAGACGCTCAGCAAGATTCTCCTCACCGCAGGTATCGCAGATATACTTTACATCATTCTGCTGCGCTTTCACAGGGGTAGCACTCCCCACAGAGGTGTCATTACCCCAAGTGTAGACCTGGCCGCTAAAGCCCACAGCCGTCATATGGCTGCCGGAAATCGCAACCTGGCTCACCCGCTCATCCAGTTCCACCTGAGTGGGCACAGAATGACCGGTGATTTGAATGTTATCGTAATTACCCACGGTACCAGCACCCTGATTGGTCACAGGTGCATAGTTGGTACCGGTACTTACCGCATTGTTCCCCAACTGGCCATTGCTGTTATCACCGAAGGTCCAGAGGGTTCCATCCCGGCGTATAACGGCGGTTACATTGCCACCGGCATAGATCTGCCAGGCATTGTCGATAGCAGCCTGGGTGGGAATCAGCTTAGCGGTCATGTTTGCCCGCACAGAGGGAGGCGTACCATTCAGCGCCTTGCTGGCGTTGGTGGTAGGCCGGCTGTTACCCAACTGACCATAGCTGTTGTCGCCCCATGTCCAGACGTTTCCGTAACGGTCCATAGCCACAATGTGGGCATTACCAGCAGCCACAGCTACAATATCCTTCAGGTAATCATCCTCTACGATACTGTTGTAGGGGAACTCCACCCCGTTGCTGTCGGCAAAGGTATAGTTTTCATTGAACGTACCAGCCATGACCTGAACAGGCACAGAGGAATAGGCCAGACGCTCCTCACTGGGACTATAGCCGCCCAGAGAGATATAATCGTTGCCCTGAAGTACGCCGGGGGCATAGTAAACCAAATCCTCATTGCTGTTGGTCCGGCTCACGCCCAGAACACCTCTCACATTCTGTCCGAAGGTGTAGACCGATCCATTTTTATCCACCACCACAGAGAAGTTTCTGCCTGCGGCGATGTCCACGATATCTTTCAGGTACACATAGGTCAGATGTCCGGTGCACTCGATAGTGGCAGTACACGGCTTGCCCTCGCCAGACTCCGTATTACCTGTGGAAGCACTACCGTCTCCGTAAACAGCTCCGCAGACATCACAGACATAGGTCACGCCGCTTTGCTTTCCGCTCCGGACCTTTACAGGAGAGTAGACATTGCCAGAGGTCATGGAGTTGCCGATCTGACCATAGGTATCATTACCCCAAGCGTAGACCTGACCATCCTTAGTCAAGGCCAGCATGTGGTCAGCGCCGGCAGCAATCTTGATGATACCAGTGAGGTAACCCTCGCCCGTTTCATCAATGACTTGGGTAGGCGTCTCGCTAAAGGACAGCGGCGCACCGGTGGTACCCAGGCCAACACCCAACTGACCGTTGGTGTTGGTACCCCAGGTCCAAACACTGCCGTCAGACATAAGGGCGGCAGAGAACCGGTCGCCCGAGACCACCATGGGCGTTGCCACCACGGAAGAGTCACCCACCACTTCGATGATCTCATCGTCATCGGTGTGACGGAACTCCACCTCCAGTTGCTTCCACACCCGGTCCAAACGGTCACTGATGGTAATGATAGAAGTGCCAAAACGCTCATCGGTAGCAGGCGTAGCGATCCAGTCCTCGCCAGTGATGAAATCACCATTCGAAGAAGTCAGGGTGATATCCTCCACCTTGGTAGTCCGGGAGGAGCTGGTATGAAGCAGATTGGTATAGAAGTGATCGTAACGATAGACAGAATTCTTATCCACCACGAAGGTCTGCCCTTCGGTCAGGACCAGCTTATTGGGCAGGGGGTTCTTTGCGTCAAAGAGGTTATCGTCATCCGTACCAGTAACTACATCCTCCATATCGGGAACCATCAAAGAGGACATGGAGAAGAGCATGGGAGCAAAGACCATCTCAGAGAGTTGCTCACCGTCCACCATTTCGTCCGCACCATACACCAACTGTTCAAAGCTGAACATACTCAGCAGTTGGATGGTCTCCTCGGCCACCGTCTCAGGCTCTTCAGCCAGAGTTGCGGCTAGGCTCTCCGCCAAGCTGATAATGGCGGCAGAGAGTTCCAGGCTGGAGTCGGCACCCACAGGGACAGGGATCAGAGTTTGCTCATCCTTTACGTTGCTACCTACTTGATAGGCATTGTTGACACCCATAGCGTACAGACCACCGTCGTCGGTAAGGAACACCGAGAAGCTGCTGCCGCCGGAAATCACGTTTTTACTGGAAACAATGGCGTCAGTGATGGCTGCTCCACCGGTATAGATGGTAGGCAGGTTGGTCCGCTCCTGTGCAGTGTAGGAATTATAAGTTGAACCCACAGTGCCGTTGCCCAATTGACCCGCATTGTTGCGGCCCCAGACATAGGCCCGGCCATCGGCGGTGACCGCCATGGCGTGGTAATCGCCGGCAGCGATATACTTCACGTTGGTGAGCTCAGTCATGTCATCCTTTTTCACTGTGCCCACACCGCTGGCGCCAACGCCCTGACCCAACTGGCCGTAAGTGTTGTTACCAGTGCTGTAAACCTTGCCGTCCGTGCCCAATGCCAAAGTAAAGTCGTTGCCTGCGGCCACAGCAGTATAGGTGCCGCTGAAACCACTGACACTGCCATTGGTGTTCAGAACTACCACATTGCCATTAAGGGAAATAGACATATCCTTCGCAGTGGTACTACCGCCAGACCAACTACCGCCGGGCGTATACACCTTGCCATCTCCGTCAATCAACCGATAGGTGCTGCCGCCAGCATAGACTCGGCTGTTAGCACCCATAGCATTGCCATAGGGCTGGGCATAGGCAGTGAAGCCATTGCCCCAACGGTAGGTCTGGCCTTCATTATTAACAGCCAAAGCAAAGTTGCTGCCTGCAGCAATATGAACAATATTCCGCAGAACGTAATGGTTCCGGTAACTGTCCTCCATGACCACCTGAACAGGAATCATCTGCTTATTACCGGTGGTGCCAACACCCAACTGGCCGTTGGTGTTATCACCCCAGCCCCAGACAGTACCGTCACCCTTCAGTGCCAATGTAAAGCCGTTGCCCGAAACGATCATGGGCTGTGTGAAGGTGTAGTCCTCCACCGTAACACCGGCATTGGGCTGATCCTCATAAGGCGTAATGATAATAGTCAGAGTCTGGAACGCACCGCTGGTCTGATCGGTAACGGTAATGACCGCCGTACCCATAGCATCCTTCAAAGGCTGCACAGTGTACATGCCGTTCCCTTCTGTAATGGTCACCAGCCAGCTATTAGTAGTCACAGTGATATTGGCCTCATCGGAGATGATGTCATTCAGGCCAAAGACATTGAGAGCACCGCTGGCACCAGCCAAAGCTACTTGGATGTTGCTCAGTTCCACAACATCCTGGTTGGTGATGGTTACGCTGTTGCCAGTGACAGGGGTCCGGCTACCGTCACTCTTCTTTTGGTGGGTAACCGTCATGGTCAGTCCGGCCACACCGTCCACAACGCCCTCAGCAGTCACCAGAGTGGGTATGCTAACGCTGGCCACCCCGGTTTGGATGCCGAGCTGTCCCTCACTATTATTACCTGTAGTAAGCACATAGCCGTCATTGCGGATGAGGATAGAGTGATCCTCGCCGCCAGTGATAGCCCGAATCCGGCGTTGGACATCATCCTGCACCGAATAGGGATTGATCATGGCTACGCTCTTGTTGGCCTGAGATCCATCACCCAACTGTCCATCCGCATTTTCACCCCAAGCGTAGACCTGACCGTCGCCAGTAATGGCAAAGGAGGTAGTAGCACCTGCCGAGATGGAAACAATACCAGTAATGGGCTCAGTCACCATGTTGTTAGTAGTCAGAACCTTAGTGGGATAATAGCGAGGCTCCTCATCGCCCACACCCAAACGGCCATAGTAGTTGTAACCCATGGCCCAGACATAACCGTCGGAGGTAAGCAGCAGGGTATGTGCATCTCCCGCAGCAATGTCCACCACCCGATGGTCATGACTGAAGGTGTGCAGGCCCTCACTGAAAATCTCACGGGCATAGTAGCTGGTCCGGTCATTAGTCCGGCCACGGCCCAGCTGGCCGTAGTCGTTGTCACCCCATGTGTAGACCGCTCCGCCGTAGGTCAGCGCCACGGCATGACGCCCGCCGGCGGCAATGGCCAGCACGTTGTCCAGTTTATAGGGCGTGTTAGGTCCGCTGAGCTGCTCACTGCTACTGGAGAAGCCCAGAACCTGAACCGGTGTCAATACATCGTTGGTGCCAGCCACGCCAATCTGATGATAAGCATTGCTGCCCCAAGCCCAGACCTGGCCGTAGTTATCCACCGCCATACTGAAATCATCGCCGGCAGCCACAGCCCGCAAGTTACCGAAATAGCTGTCCCCGTTCTGAGCTGTCACTGCGGCAGGTTCTTCACCCACATGGGTGGTTCCCGTGTGGTCGCAAAGACCCACATTCGTGGTATAAATACTGCTGCAAACATCACAGATGTACCCAGTAACCACAGAACCAGTTACCAACCGCTCAGGCACCAGTCGATTATTCGTATCACCGGTACCCAACTGGCCGTTGGCATTGTAGCCCCAAACCCACAATTGGCCTTGGGTATCCACAGCCAGAGCATGGAGCCGTCCAGCAGCGATAGACTTAATGCGGATATTACTGTTATCAGTGCCGAATGCCACACGGCCGGGCACGTAGGAGTCACCCGTCACATTGCGGCCCAGCATACCATTGGCGCTATCGCCCCAGCTCCAAACGGTGCCGTCACTCTTCAGGACCAGAGTAAAGCCGTCGCCGCCGGCCACCATGGGCATGATATCACCAGTACCGGAAACCACATTGACAGTGACCATACCAATGGTCTCTACAGCGCCACCCATCACCTGTCCAATCACCACCACGGAAGTTCCGGTAGCACCAGGCATGGGGGTCACGATCCCGTTGGCGGAAACACTGATCACATCATCATGGTCCTCGCCGTTAGCAAGAACATAAGTCAAGGTCTCATTCACAGCCGCTTCGGTGGGATAGTAGGTCAAATTGAAGCCGCTGGGTGTAGTGATGGTCTTGGCAATGTTGCCCAGATCCAGTGTGCTAATATTCGTCACCGTGTAGCTGGTCTGCGGTGTACGGATAGAGGGCAAATGTCCGATGGTACGGACAGGAAGCTCCTTGGCGCTTTCATTGGTCCGCTCGCCAGTACCCTGCTTGCCGTCACCATCCTTGTCACCCAACTGGCCATAGTCGTCCTGACCATAGCCATAGACGGAACCATCGCCGTTGATGAACATCACATGGCTGACACCGGCAGAAGCAGCAATCACATTAGTGATGACCTCATCCGCCTCCGCACCAGTCAAAATCCCCGCCTCACCAGCTAGAACCTTGGTGAACTGGCTGTCTGCCAAAGTGAAGGTTTGGTCAATATAGACCTGGCCCTCAGTGTCCAGCAAAGCCACAGCCTCGCCACGGGCAGTCATCTGGTAGAAGTCCTCCACGGAATCCACCTCAGCGCCCTTGATGAGGGTAGCATAAATCTCGTTGCGGCCCTGATACCGGCCCCAGACATAGACCTTGTTGACCTGCTTGTCGCCCTCTTTCACACTCTGGAGGGCCATGCTGAAGACCGCACCGGCCACAATGGCCACCACATCCGTCAGCGCAGTGTCTTCGTCTATCATGACCTTGCGCAATCTGGTGGAGTCGGTAGTAGTGCCAACACCCAACTGACCATTGCTATTCCGTCCGGTAGCCCAAACGGTGCCGTCCCGCTTCAACACGATGGTATGCGCCTCACCGAGAGCCACATCCTGAACACCACTGGTCCGCAGATCGGTAGCTGTGCGGTACACGCCCAGACCCTGCTTATCTCTTCCGCCACGGCCATCGGCAGTGGAACCCCAGAGATACAGAGTACCATCCTCCATCACGGCAGCAGCATGGCTGTTCTTAGCTGCCACCTTAACCACGCTGTTGATATAGTCACCCAGGTACTCATTGGTCTTCTCATCGGTACCCAAAGGAAAGTCTGCGCTAGGCGCATTGGTCTTAGTGGTGAAACCCTGAAGCACCGCCACAGGACCCTGAGCCTTTTCGTCCGCAGTACCCAGAATCACGTTCTCCGTACTATTGTTACCCAACTGACTGCTGTCGTTCAGGCCCCAACCATAAATCAGGCCACTGTGGGTAATTTTGCCGTCCTCGCCCTTGGTCTCGGTTTCCTTGAGGACCAACACGAAGCTGTCACCCATAACAATTTGAGTCACGCCAGTCAGGAACCCAGTAGGATCGGTATTATCCCGCACCTGAGTGGGAACAGGAATCATGACCTGACGGCGTTCACTACCGCTAGCCAGCAGATCCAGATTGCTGACCCACTGATCATTCCGGCCCCAAGTCCAGACAGTACCGTCAGCCCGGAGAGCCACGGTAAACTCCTCACCGGCAATGATTGTGGGAACTGTTTGCGCAGAAACAGTTGTGTTTTTCTCCGTGTATTCATTGCCCATGGTCTCCAGCCCGAAGCCCAGAACAAACTCGGTCCGGTATTCCACGGCGGTATTGTCCTCGTTCATCAGTTCCACGATAATCTCCGTCTTCATGCCCGGCTCCACATAATCCCAGTTCACCTGAGCTGTGAGCATACTGCCGTTTCTGACAATCGAGGTGATAACTTTTTCGTTGACAGCCCGAACCCGAATACGGTCCTTCTGCTTATTACTCAGATAAGCCCATGCAGACTGGATCAGCAGGTTAAAGCCGTCCAGCTTCTCAATCACAACCTGATCCAAATCAATTTGGAACGTCTCTCCAATGTTGCCGTACATGCTAAGCATCAAGTCATGGGGAGCTGAGTAGGTCCGCTCCACTGTTGCAGCATTCAAATCCCGAATTACATTCACCGCGTTGAGCCGCAGAGCGCCGCTGTTTTCCTGACCAAAGCTGACCTGAGCGGGCGCCAGAGCATATGCCAATTCGTCAGGATAAAGGCCCGTACCCAACTGTCCGTCAGTGTTGTAGCCCCAGGTCCAGACAGTACCGTCAGACTTGACCACCATAACAGCAGTACCGGACAATGCCAAGCCATAGGTGTTCCAATAAGTAGCATCATCCACACCCTTGACCACATCAGTGCGGTTAAAGTTGTCATTGTCCACCCGGTTAAACTGGGTGTTGTCAAAGACGGTATTGTTGTTACCACCGCCCCACTGATAAATCACACCAGTATTGCTCATCACCGCAGTCAACTTGCCATTGGTAGCTACCTGAACGATGGTTTCATCCTCAGTCAGGCCAGCTGTCTCGGCAGTGATGCTCACCTCCAGCGGCAATTCGCTGTGGGTCACATCTTGCTGCTGTTTCGGATGCAGCTCATTGTTGGTGTTGTCACCGAACGTATAAACCCGGTCACGCTTGCCTTCACTGTCAGCGTGGGCAGACAAAAGGATAAGCTGGTCAGCCATGCTGCCTGCGGCGATTTCCAGGACCTGATCCAGGTTGCGGCCCAGATAGGTCTCATCTGCCTCGTCAGCTTCTGCCATCCGTACCGGCAGCGGTGTCCGCTGAGCGACAGTAGCATGAGTGGTACCACCGCTGGATTCGTTAGAATACATGTAGCTGTAACTATTCACCCGCTCCTGGTTGGTAGCAGTCCGGTCTTTCTCGCCCAGGCCGTAATTCCAAGCACCGTTGGTGTAGAATGCGCCCCAGGTCACTACGGTACCACTAGCCAGCAAAGCCGCAGAGAAGCCGCGGCCAGCGGCAATCTCTACTACACCGCTGAGATACTGAACCTTGTCATCGTTATTATTCACAAGGCCGCTGCGTTCCACCCGCACAGGAGTAGTATAGTTGGCCTTCCGGCTCTGAGAACCAATCTGAGAGGTTGCGTTGTTGCCCCACGCCCAGACATTGCCATCCTTATCCAGCGCCAAGACATGGTCAGTGCCGGCAACGATTGCCACAATGTTACTCAAATAGCCGCTTTCATCATTCTGGGCGCCGGTCAAGACACGAACCGGGAATACCATGTAACTATCCGTAACGCCTGCACCCAAACGGCCACTATTGTTATAGCCCCAACTCCAGAGGGTACCGTCAGCAGCCAAAGCAACCACGAAGTTGTCACCTGCAGTGATGTCGATGATACCAGTCAAGTAACCGATACCACCAGGGCCACGAACCTGAATGGGACTGACCTCGTAGGTATTATGGCCCACAGTACCATCGCCCAACTGGCCATAGGTATTGTTGCCCCAGGTCCAGACAGTACCGTCAGCCTTCAGAGTCACGGCAAAACCCTGATTTTCTCCATTGGTGCCATAAACCACCTTGGGAGAAGCAGTTCTGGCCGGAATATTATCCAGCACCGGGATAATCTCCACCCGGATCACTCTGGAAGTATTGGTGTCCATGTGGCGGATCAGGATGGTGGCAGTGCCGAAGCCTGCACCCTCCTTCTCTGCCGCTTTGATCTTAAAGGTCTTGCTGGCTTCGTCCTTCTCTACCGTCACCACAGAGGTATTGGAAGAAAGGATCTCGAACTGGTCGAAGTCCAGATTCTGAATCACATCAATGGGATCGTTCTGGGTGCCGAAAGGCCGTATCCGGGCACTAAAGCCAGGAACCAAGAACCGCTCCAAATTGGCCGCATTGATGGTCAGGGTGGCGCCCGGTTTGATCTCCAACTTCACGGTGTCCCCGTTGCTTTCCACAAAGTGGTTCATAGCACCGTTCATTCTGAGTATGCTGCCGCTCAGGCGATCCTTCTCATCGAAGTCGACCGTCTCTGTTCTAACCAATCCAGTTGTAGGATCAGGTGTGTCAATGGTGACATCACCCAGATACAGGCTGTTTTCATCCTCAGCGCCCACCCGGACAGGTGTTTCAGCAGAGAGGAATTTGAAGTTGCCCATGGTGGTTCCCTTACCGGTGAACTCATTATAACCGCTGCTCAGATCCTTTGCAGTAGCGGTACCCACAGACCAGACCGTACCGTCGGTACGAATAATGGTGGTCCGGGTTTCGCTGATAGCCAGCGTCATAGCCCGGGTAAAGACCTCCTGACCACCCACGTCGCTGGTCACCTTGTCGGGATAGGACTCGGGCGTAATCACATTGAGGTCAGTACCATAGTTCACGCTCTCACCCTGGGTAATTACCTTGTAATCGTCAGTATCCATGGCCGTGCCGGCGGTGCTAAACTGGTTATTACCGTTATCCAGATTGCCCCAGCCCAGGATATGACCATTTTTGTCCAGAATGGCGGAGGAATTATCCTGGGCGTACAGGGTAGCAAGACCCAGGTCCTCGGTGATAGCATCCACAAAGTCGATCTTCACAGGTGCATTGGTGCTTGTCAGGCTGTCATCCTTCATCAGCTGGCTCTTGTTATTGAGACCCCAGCCCCAGAGAGTACCGTCGGAACCCAAGGCCAGCACATGGTTATCACCGGCCACAATATCCACGATACCCTGGAGATAGTAAGTGCCGTTGCGCTGCTCGCCGGCTGCCACCTGAGTGGGGTAGACCCGGTTCTGGTTGCTGCCGATGCCCAGCTCGCCGTTGGTGTTAACACCCCAAGTGTAGACAGTGCCGTCCACCAGCAAGGCAGCCACAAAGGTGTCGCCGCTGGCGATCTTAGCCACCCGGGCGGTGCGGTTGGGTGTTGCGCCGGTCTCAGCGGCCACCATGGAGGTGTTAGAACCCAGCTTAGTAGCGTACTGGCCGGTGGCATCACCCAGATGGTCGGTACCACCGGGGCCAAGGACCTGAGTGGCATAAACATGGTACATTGTACTCGGGGTCGTACCGTCGCCGCCCCGCATGTACTCGGGGTTGGGAAACTCACGATAACCCGCAGACCTGGTCACCATGTGGCCCGCGACAAAGTTCAAACGGTCGGTATAACCACCGTCATAATAGCCGCCGTTATTGCCCCAGTAGTAGACATTGCCGGTGGCGCTGAGGGCCACGGCGTAATCCCGGCCGGCAGCGACGGATACGATATTGCGCAGAGGCGCATTGGAACCCGACGATACCTTGACCGGATAGTACGCGCCGCTATCATGCACAGAATACTCGACCCAATAGTTCGGATAAGGACTGCTATGACACACATAGGCATAGTTATAATTTCCGTTGCCCAGCTCGCCATGCTCGTTATAGCCCCAGGAGTAGAGGGTGCCGTCGGCAGCCAGGGCGTAGCTGGTGAAGTCACCGGCAGCGATGGCCACGATATTCTGAAGGTAACCGGCATTGCCATTTTGCTCACCGCTGCGTACCTGCTGAGGCGAAGTGTAGTTCTGCTGGACGCTGTAGCCCTGGTCGTCATAGGCACGGGTCATACCGTGATAGCCGGGAGAGGACCAGTTGCTGTAGCGCCATGTGTTGGCGATACCCAGCTGGCCATAGAGGTTGGAGCCCCAGGCCCAAACGGTGCCATCCTCCCGCAGCACCAGGGTGTGTTCCTTACCGGAAGCTACCATGGGTGTTGCAACGACCTGCATCTCGGTACCATCGAAGGTCTGGTTGGAATTGCCCCGGACTTCGACCTGAAGGAAGCTCTCGGCCAGAACATAGCTGTTGCTGGTATCCCAGACCCGGACCACCACAGAGGCGGTACCGTAGTTGCGAAGGCCTGCGCACTCCACGGTGATGACCCAGTCATTGCCGTTCTGCTCGGCCTTAGCCACAACGATATTTTCGTTCATGGAGAAGGCTTCCACCTTGCCGATCTCATCACGGAGCCAGACTCTGGGCATGATGCTAGTGCCGGTGTTCTCCAGCCAAGAGTTCACCCGCAGGACCAGCTTCTGTCCCTTGTCCTCAGGCACCCGGACATCGCCCGCCACCAGACGGACCCGCCAGGCGCTGACGTTAACGTCACCCTCGCCGGAGAAGATCAGTTCGCCTGCGTTATTGATGCTGGCGCCATTCAAGGCAGCAGCGATATTTACAGGTTCATCATTCTCATCCAGTTCCATGTAGGCTTCATCGATCCACACATAGCTCTGGTAATGGTAGCCCGCCAAAACGGGGGCCGCCATATGAGTCACATTGTTGACCGCACCGGAGGTCTGGCTTACCACACCCAACTGACCGTATGTGTTATCACCCCAAGTAAGGACGTAGCCATATTCCTGGCGATTTTCTTTCTCGTCGCGGCTACTAAGATTCAGCAGCACGGCAGCGTGATTGTAGCCTGCAGCCACCACTCTCACGTCGGTAAGGTAACCGCTCTGTTCGGTTTGCTTATAACCGGCAGTCAGATCAATATAGTCAGCTGTGCTGTTCAGGTTGGGATCGGCAGTTTCGCCGGCAACCACCCGAACAGGATAGAGCTCGTTGCTGCCCATGTTTCCAGTACCCAGCTGACCCACATTATTGAGGCCCCAAGCCACCACGCGCTGGTCGCTAGTCATAGCTATGGAGTAGCCATCGCCAGCATCCACACGGCGGAGAGTACCAATGCCGCCATCGCCCACATTGGTAGAGCCCAAGGGCACACCAGCGATTTCCATCACACGGCGGGGCAGAAGCGCTCTGGTCACAGTACTATCGCCAATACCCAACTGGCCACTAGCATTGGAACCCCAGGCATAGACTTCCTGCGTGCCATTGGCCGGGGTCAGAATTGCCACCATGTGGTCCACACCCACTGCCACAGTAGTGACCTGGGTGATGCTGTTGGTGGAACTGGTACTTTCACCCCGCATGACCTGCACAGGAATAGGTGCGATTTGCGTAGAGTTCTGGCCCAACTGACCATAGGTATTGTCACCAAACACCCACAGGTCGTTGTTGCCCCGAACCACGGCAGAAGTATTGCCGCCAGCCGCGATGAGCAGAGCATCAGAGATAATGCCCTCGCCCAAAGTGCCGCGCACCTCCATAGGCGTGGTATGAATATACAGCCGGGGATCCAATTTCTCGCTGGTATCCCATTCGGAGAAGCTCTGGGCAGTGCCCAACTGGCCCTGCTGGTTGGAGCCCCAAGCATAAACCTTACCGTCGTCGGACAAAGCCAGGGTGTGCTTGGCTCCGGCAGCGATAGCCACAATATTGGTCAAGTAAGTATTCTGGGTCAACGTCGCACCGCATCTGGTCTTCACGCCATCCACTTCGATCTCCTGGGGGCAGGTTCCGTCAGTACCAGTGGTCCGAACCGTATGTCCATTGGTACAAGTGTAGGTAACCTGCTTACCCGCCAGAACAGGAGCAGCATAATAACGGTCGCTGGTGTTTCCGCTGCCCAACTGGCCACTGGTATTCAGGCCCCATGTATAGACGGTGCCGTCCATGCTCAGCGCCACGGCGTGATCGGTGCCCGCCGCTATAGCCTTAAACCGGGTGGTAACTTCCAGCTTAGTGCTTCGAATCATGGCCAGGTCTGCAATGACCGCCTGACAGTCAGAGCATATATGGGCTCCGTCGGTACCTTCAGGAAAGTCGTTTACATTTTGCGAAGAGAAGCCACAGGTGGGGCAGGTATAGTAGGTAACTTCAGAGGTGCCCAGATAGTGGCCATTGGCATCCAGCACCCGCTGGGGGTTGGCGGAGGAGTTGGCCACATAGCCCGTCACACCGTTGGTGTTGCTCTGGCCCAACTGGCCTACATTATTGTGACCCCAGGCCCAGACCGTACCGTCACCGTCCAGGAAAATGGTAAAGCTGGAACCGGCCACCACAGTGGGAATAATGGAGTCACTGCTGGCCTGGAAGTTGACCTCGATAGAACCCCGGTAAGTGCCGGTCACCAACACGTAGGATCCGGTCTGGCCCTCATGGGCCACACCATACTCACCGGTAACAGTGCCGTACTGGTTGGTAACCTTATCCACACCGTTGTAGTTCTTATAGGTAGCCTGAATGGTGATGGTAGACTTCGCCAGGTCGCCGCCAGCGTAAGTGACCTCAACACGGTCATCAATCCGCTGAACGGTAGCGATATCCGCGTTGGAGGAGGTCTGGGTCCAAATCTCATCAGTGGTGGGCAAGGTCATGACCATGGGATAGAGAGCCACACCGCTGTCGTAAGACAGGTGGGTATTATCCCGGTAAATCACCAGCTTCTCGTCAGCGCCCAACATGATAGAAGCAGATACGGTGGGCAGCACTTCCTTCAAAGATGTGCCACTGGTCTTCTTGGGATTGGAACCATAACCCTGCTGGACCTGGTTTGTGTTCACATTGATCACTTCCACGTAGTCCAGTACCAAAGCCAGGGTCTCAGGACGGCCAGCCCGGATAGGATAGTAGATCTTATCACTGGCCAGAGAGCCCAACTGACCCATGCTGGTTTTATCACTTGCCTGAATCGTAGCAGTATTGATACCCCAGGCCCAGACATGACCAAACCGGCCATCCAGACCGTCCACAATATCATTATTGTAGTAGAGGTCCACAGTTAGGTTGTGGAAGTACTTGGTATTCACATCATAAACACCGGTCAACCATGTGTAGTCGGTATTATGCTGCTCATACTCTCCCTTAACAATGCGGACGGGAATGACGGAATTGCGCAATATATTTTTATCGCCCATCTGACCCTCTGTGCCACGTCCCATGGCATAGACCAAGTCAATATTGGGTGTCTTCCGCCAGCCCTGGGTCAGGTCTGCAGTGTCGTTGCCGTAAGCGATATCAGTCTGCACTGTCCGCAACAGCACATGGCCAGCACCAGCAGAGAGCTGAACCACCCGCTCGTTCTGGTCCTTCAGCGTGCTGGTCGTATCGTTGGCGGCGTCCGCTGCATCTCTCACCAAAGTCACACTGCCAGGGTTGGTGCCGTTTACATCCATAGTCAAAATCGGCATACCAGCAGTGGTCCTGCTGGAAACACCCAGCTGACCGTAAGTATTGCTGCCAAAACCATAGATTTTCTCGGTCCGGGCGGCATCGTTATCAATGGTAAGAATCATGCTGAACCCAGCTGTAGCAGTGTTCACGTTTTCAGCATTTGTATAGGAACCACCAGTAGTCAATGCCATAGCGCCCTGGAAGAACTCACCCTTACCATCCACAGTACCATCGGCAGCCTTGTGCTGGAAGTCGGTGGCACTGCCGGAAATGTCATTCTCGCCCCGGACCACCTGCATGGGTACATTGATGAAGCTCTTGTCCGCAATATTTTGAGTCCGCTCACCAATACCTAACTGACCCACATCGTTACGGCCCCAGGCTACTACGGTTCCGTTGGAACGCAAGGCAAGACTGTGGCCGTCCGAAGTGGAGATGGCCACGATATGCGCCAGATAATCTCTGGACTCACCTTCAGTTTTGGGTCCCACGGCAGTACCGTTGATCACCCGAACAGGAACTTGGTAAGTAAAGGCACCAGTACCCCGCTTATTGTCACCGGAACCAAGCTGGCTATACTGGTTGTTACCCCAGCCATAGACATAGCCGTCCTTACCCAAAGCCAACATGTAATCATAACCGGCAGCAATAGCCACAATGTCATGGAGATAGGTATCCTCAGTCTCACTGGCCGGCTGACGCCCGATCAGTACCTTGACAGGCTTCGAGGTGTTGGCCAACTGGCTGCTGTTGGTATTATTCCCCAACTGGCCGGCACTATTGTTGCCCCAAGTGTAAACATAACCGTCCTTATCCAGCGCTGCAGTAAAGTAACCACCGGCAGCGATGGTCACGATATCCTGCAAGTAAGTACCTGCCGCCTGCTGGCCCGCCAGGATCTGCATCGGGTAGGCTCTATCTACATTGCCTCCGTCGCCCAACTGATAATATTTATTCTGGCCCCAAGCCCAGACCGTACCGTCAGGCCGCAGGAGAACAGAGTGGGCATAGCCAGACTCCACCTTGGGTACCACGGTAGCAGTGGTATTGGAGTCAGACACGCTGACCATAATCAAGAAGGTTCCCGTAACATCCCGGTTGTCCTTGCTCTTATATGTGTAGTTGAGCCGGACAGTAGTGGTACCGAAACGATCGGCCTGCTTAGCCCGGAAGATAAACTGAGAACCATTCCGGGTCCAGGTCAGCAGACTGGTATCCAGAATCTCCGGATCGGAGAAAGTGATACCATTTAGGGTTACATCAGTATCATTGGTATTCCGCAGGTTGAATCCAATGTACTCTCTGCGGATAAAGTTGTTGGTATCCACCATCAATGCCCGCTTACCATAGGCCAACGGCTCGTTGGACAGGGCAGCAGACATCTCTTCCACTGTCTCGCCATTGCTGATAGTGGAAGTGTTGCCAGAGTTATAGATGAGGATATCTTCTTCCCGTACGCCGGAGCGGACAGGATAGGCACTATCGGTGTTCACGCCATTGCCCAGCTGGCCATAGTAGTTATAGCCAGCACTATAAACATAGCCGTCGATACCAACTATAGCAGTGTGCCGATAACCCAATCCGGTAAAGAAGGCAGACTGAGTGTAGTTGGTGAACTGTGGATAGGGGTTGGTAATGGAGGTCTTATCACTAAAGCTGGTCAGCTTTGCATAAGCGCTGGTACTGACACTGGCATCCCCATTCATGAGCTGGCCGTTGGCGTTATTACCCCAAATATAAACCTGATAGGCCTGCTTGGTGCTGTTGGGATCCTCCAGCATCTGGACAGCACTATTGCTGCCCCGGGCAGTAATAGAGGTTACGTTGGTCAACGTCTGGCCGGCGGAAAGCATGACCTTCACCGGCTGCCAGTTATTAGCCACGCCAGTGGCCCCATTGCCCAATTGACCATAGGTATTATCGCCCCAAGCATATACCTCGCCATCCCGGGTTTGAGCCAGGGAGTGGGCAGAGCCAGCTGCCACGCTGATGATACCGCTCAAGCTAGTACCAGCACTCAACTGTGCCTTCTCAGGCGCCAGCTTTCGATTACCAGTACCCAGGTTGCCGCTGCCCAGGCCCAATCGGCCATTCTGACTGTTGCCCCAAGCATAGACACTGCCATCAGAACGGACCAGCAGGCCGTGAGCATCACCAGCAGCAAGACCGATAACATTGCCCATGTAGCCACCGCCCTGGGCACCCCGGAGACGAACAGGATAGGGTCTGGTGGACACGGTATTATCACCCACCTGACCACTGCTGTTCATGCCCCAGGTATAGATCCGGCCGTTGTTGCTCAAGGCCATAGACCACTCCTTGCCTGCAGAAACCTGGATGATATCGGTTAGATAGTTGGTGTCCACAGTTACGCCTGCATTATTGACTGCATGGACCAAAGTGGGTACGCAGGTATTGGTATAGCTGCCATTACCCAGCTGGCCGCTGCTATTCAGACCCCAAGCATAAATCTTACCTGTGGTGGTCACTGCCAAAGCGTGATATTGACCAGCGGCAATATAGCTGATCAGAACTTCCTCCCCGTTCTCGTCAGGGAACTGAACCTGAACCACATTGTTCCGGTTTGCATACACACCACCGTTGGTCTGTCCGCTACGATCATAGCCCAGTCCATCACCCAACTGACCATAGTTGTTGTAACCCCAGGACCAGACGGTACCGTCGCTCTTCAACGCCAAGGTGAAATCCTGGCCAGCTGCCACCATGGGCGATGCTACTACGTCTCCAGGCAGGACCGTAACCAGAATAGCGCCAGAATAGGTATGAGATACCTTGACGCCATCCACGCTCTCTTCAATCACAGCCCAGAAGTACACCACAGCCCGGCCATAGTTATCAGGAGAGGTGGGTGTGATTTCCCAAACAGGCGCGTCATCTGTACTGCCTGCCGCCGGGCCTACCGTCACGATACTAGGATCGGAACTCTGGAATGTAATTTCTTTGGGACTACGTTGCCGGTCCGTATCACTGTAAAGGTTATATCCTTTATAGTGAACCGCTTCCATAATATACTGATCAGTATTATAAAGAGTGTACACATCATTATACCGCATTTCAATGGACAAAGGCGGCTTATTGACACCAGTACTGCTGAAGTACTCCGTGTATGCGGCATTCGTTCCGGTAGCCGCATGCTCAAACATCGTCCAAGTGGGCTCCAGGGCGTAGTACTCCTCAGTACCGATCTTGATGGGATAGTTCTTCTCCACATTGGTAAAGTCGCCCAGCTCTTTGTAGTTGTTGTAGCCCCAACCCAGAGCATAGCCTTCGATGTTTACCAAAGCACCATGATTCCGGCCAGCGCTGATATCTTGGGCGGCACGGAGATACTTGGTTTCATCGCTTCCAATCGTGTAGCTGTACCCATTTGCGCCGTCCAGAATAGGCACAGGTGCATTGCGGTTACCCGCAGTGGCAGTCCCGGTGCTACTTTGGATACCTAACTGTCCCACATTGTTAGCACCCCAGGAATATACCGCACCCTCCTGGTTTCCAGCACCATGAGTCATCAGAAGACCGAAGGCTCCACCGGCTGCTACCCGAACCACCATAGCGCCGTTGGAAAGATTCACCTGGTCTAGGTTCGTATTCACAGGCAAAGTCTGGTCCCCGGTTACAGCCGCACCGCCACCCAGCTGAGACGAACTATTGGCGCCCCACGCCTTGACTACAGCGGCTGTTTCGCCATCCTTCAGCACTGTTTCGTGAGAAATCGCCAGTACAAACTGACTGCCTGCATCCACATCGGTGATGCCTTTCAATGCAATAGGAGCATTGTTAAGATAGCTGTACTTATCGCCCAACTTCGTATTGCCCCGGTCAGTGATAGCGTCAGCCACCAGGGTAGCACCTGCCATAGCAGCGTACACCTGGTTGGGATAACGGCGATTTTCCGTATTATTGTTGTTACCGCTGCTGGTGCCGTTGCCGATTTGTCCCGCCTCGTTGCGGCCCCAGGTAAACACTGTACCATCGTTCCGCACCGCCACATTGTTGTAACCTGTAACGGAGATATCCAAAATATTGTTCAGATAGAGTCCACCGGTGCTCTGGCCCACGCGAACCCGCTGAGGAACAGTATACATCGCACCAGTATGGCTGGTGGGGTCACCACCCTGACCATCCCGGTCTGTACCAGTAGTATTGGTAACAGTATAGCCCCAACTCAGCACGGAACCATCCTTCAGCAGAACCAAGGAATGATTAGTGCCCACTGCGATTTGAGCCACACCTGTCAAATAATGCGTAGCGCCTTCAGCATACTCTTCATTGATATACCTGGTATTGGTGCTCTCATCAAAAGTATACCAGAAGGGGCTATCTCCAGCCAAGACACGGCGAGGCACCCGCTCTGCTGCACTGGAACCTGCAGTGCCCAAGCCCAACTGGCCATACCCATTATAACCCCAGGCAAACACATCGCCATAAGCGGACAAAGCCAATGTGTGATAATTGCCACGGCTCTCTACCACCTTGCTGACAGCAATGTCCACAATGGCATCATTATAACTAGTAATAATATCGCCCAACAAGCCATTGCCATTTACGCCCACCACCTGCATAGGAGTATTGTAGGTGCTGGTATCTACTGCCTGATCACTATCATCCACGGCAGCATACTGGATAGAAACATTGGGCATGTTCGCTGTGCCGAAAGCATCAGGCATTTTATTCTGCAGGGCAGCAGACGCCACCACACTGATGAGTCCACTTCCGGTAAAGGCACTCATAGCCACATAAACTGTGCCCTTGTCTGCCACATTAGTCAGGTTCCAGTTTAAGGTGGTCAAGTTGTCGCACCCATTAAAAGCATCTTCAGCAATGGCCATTAGCCCGTCGTTTACAGACAAAGTGGTGAAGGCCCCTGAAGCGAAGGTATTCCCCTCATTTTCAATACCCATCACAGGCACTTCATTAAGAGAAGCTGCGGGCACCCCAGTGGTAAAAAGATTATAATTATTCTTAGCAATCGTGGTGGGCAGATCCAGAGCCGTGGCAGCTATGCCCAGATTGGAAAGGCCCGTGATTACTGCCGCGCCAGGCTTCCCGATCAATGCATCAGAAGCCTCGAAGAGCTTCGCATAGTAGGCATTCGTATCCTTCAAGCCCTCCAGATCCTTATGAGAATAATACTTCCATGTAAAGGAACCCACAGGAGTCGTACTCTTGGTATCAGCATCCACACCCAGGAAGTTCTGATGATTGTTACCCCAAGCCCACACAGTTCCATCCCACTGAATGGCATAGGTATAACCATCGCCAGCAATAACCTTGGCGTTGGACACGATGGGATCGTTATCGGTGTTGACACCCTCAAAGTAGACATTTACCGCCAGAGAACCCCAGTGATTATTCTTCTCATCCACGGCGTAGATCTCCGCTCGTCCCGTCCGGCTGGTCCGCTGGCGAGTCGGCTCAACGACCACATACCGGCCATTGTCGGTGGTCCTCACCGTCACGATACCTGAATCGCTGCTGAACCATTTCAGGTCAGCGTAGTTACTCTTGTAATCGCTGGTGGTCATATCCCAATAGAGGTTATATCCCTTATATTCCTCGGTGATAATGGCGCTGGCATCAATAGTCAGAGTTTGGCTCACCGTCATCTCCACCTGGACCGGCAATTCACCGGCGTCTGCACCAGGCGCGTAGGTCACCGCCTGGCCTCTTCGGGCAGGATAGTCCTCATCCTTGGTGGCGGGGTTATTGGTAATAGCAGCCTCCACCAATTGTTGCAGGTCTGCCTTATTGGAGCCAATAATAGCCTGGCTGATAGCCAACGTCTCATTTGCATTAGGATCGGTACTATTAGGCTTCGTCCAATAGGCTGCAGTGACCTCACCAGTGGTGATTTGGAGCAACTCAGCCGCCCGGCCGCCAACCAAAGCCGGCAAAGTGGAACTGTTGCCGGTACCAACCGTCACATTTCCGATGGTTCCTACGCCTAACTGGCCATAGTTATTGGAACCCCAGCCATAGACGTAGCCATCAGCACTCAGCACCAAGTTACTGCCCGAACCGGAGCTGATATCCATAACTCCGGCCAGATAGGTGCTGCCGCCATCCTTAGCGGGAGCCATACCGTTACTGATGGCCCGAGCTCCGGTAAGGGCACTCCACTGATAGACAGTACCGTCTTCCATAATAGCCAAGTCGTAACTATCGCCACCCTCGATCTTTACCGGTTTCACTGGATCGGAGGTGGACAGTGTAACCTTCTGAGCCGTCCAGTCAGTACCGTTGACCGAGCTACCAGAATAGGCACCCCAAGCGTAAATTTCATTATTTACTGTTAAGGCAGAACCGTGGTTAACCCCCACAGCAATGTCCATAACCCCCTCCAAGGGCTTCTCTTCCCCATCCACTGTAATTTGAACCTGAACAGGAACATAGCGGGTAATTACATCATTGATAACGGAAGTTTTGAGATTGGACACACTGTTCGGATTGGGGTCCGTCACAGCCAGCTTGCCCTGAGACATCTGACCATAGTCGTTCCGGCCCCATGCATAGACCTGACCATTGGAGCGCAGGGCCAAGGACATGTCCGTGCCCGCAGCGATGGCCACTACCCGATCCAGGTAGTGGTAACCGTTGGCGGTATTGGCCTCCCGCAGTTTACCGTTGCAACCGGCCTGGGTGCAGTTATCACCCACAGTGCCACTTTGATAGGCGTGGCCGCAAACATCACAGACGTACCGCAAGCCTACATACTCCAACGTTCCACTGCAAGCAGCATCTGCACAAGCATCGCCAACGGCACCGGTCTCATAGTAGGCGTTGCATACATTACAGACATACTGTACACCCACATAGTTGCCCGAGGGCGCCAAGCCGCCTACCACAGGAGTGGGCACCCGGAGTACGCTGGAACCGGTGGTATCATCAATGCCCAGTTTGCCATTAGCATTGTTGCCCCAGGCCCACACCAAACCATCGCTGTCCAGTGCCAAGGCGTGGTTGGCACCGGCGGAAATTGCCACGATGAAGGGGGTATACAGCTCGATTTGGGTATTATCCTCGTTGTAGGAGCGGCTGAAGTCCACCTTCTTGGGCAGATAGGCGGCCTTACCACCGGGAACGATGTTGCTATCATTACCCCAGGCCCACACATTGCCATCGGCATCAAGGGCCAAATTGAAAGCGTTGTTGATACCGCTGCCGCCCGCGGCTACAGCCACGATGTTGTGGAAATAGTTGACCTCCAAATGGCCGGCACAGGTGTCAATCTGGCAGTTATCACCCACGGAACCGCTATTGAAGGTAACTCCGCAGGTATCACAGATAAGCCGGTCTTCCTCTTCGGGGGCCAAAACCGGGCTGGGGAAAGTATAGCTATTGTTAGTACCGTCACCACTCTGACCAGTGTAACCATAGCCCCAAGTCCAGACGGTACCATCGGCCTTCAAAGCGATGGAATGGCTCGCCTGAGTAGAAATCATAGGCACGGCTACATCCGACTCAGTCCGCTGCTCGGCATCGCTGCTCTTGGCACTCTCCAGCCGGCGGACATAAATATTCAAGGTCAGAACATAGGTCTCCTCCCCATCCCGATAGGTCAAGGCCACCGCGGTGGAGCCCATTTCGCCAGTGGGCTTGAAGGCCACCACCTGACTGGTGGTATCCAATGTGGCAGTGAGCACCCGCTCATCCATCACCACAGCCTCCAACTGGTCAACACTGGTCAAATCGCTCTTGCCGTTACGGTCATAGAGATTGAAACCGGAGAGATATTGGTTCTTCAAATCACTGAGGTGGATGTAGACTGTCTCGCCCTCGTTGATCCGCACCACACCCGTACCTAGGCCATGCTGGGCGGCATCCACATATACCCAGTCAGTAACCAGCAGGTTCATGTCCTGAGCTCCTACCCGAACAGGATAGAGGTGTTCATAGCCCTCTGTGGTACCGAAGGCATAATCCCGACCATAGCCCCAGGCCCAGACAGTGCCATCTTCCTTCACATAAGCGCCATTAAAATAAGTTCTGTAATTCGGATATCTATCAGAACCCCAGTTAATGGAGTAATCATAGCCAACCGCCAAAGTACGAATATTGCCCATATCCACCATCAGAGTAGGCAGAATGAAGGAGGAATCATCCAACGCCGCCTGAGTATAACTGGTAGTCTCATCCATTACATTCAGGGCATTACGGAAGTTATTGCCCCAACCATAGGTCTTACCTGTCTGAGTGATGGCATAGCTACGCCGCTGAGCTGCCAGCACTTGGACAATAATATCTTCATCAGTCCCTTCACCGGTACTGCCCAGCTTATCAGGCTGCGGCTTTCCAGTGATAGTATCCACAGGGCCACGGACCCGGCGAGGTACATAATTAGATGTACCATTGTCACGGCTCCAGATACCCAGCTGCCCCATAGAGTTGTTACCCATGGCATATACCTCAGTGCGGATACCGCTGCCAGTCGCAGAGGTCTCTTCAATCCGTACCAGCACCAAGCTATGATCTTCGCCAGCAGAAATACCCACCACGTGCTGGATATAGTCGGTAGTATTGAAACCTTCCAAGTGGTCTTCATTGTCGCCGCTTTCTCCCTTGAGCATTTGAACGGGCAGACCACTATTGTTGGTGTTACCTACGCCCAACTGGCCGGAACTGTTCAGGCCCCAACCATAGACAGTACCATCGCTGCGCAGGGCCAAAGAATGACCGATACCCGCAGAGATAGCAATCACACTGTTGAGATAGTAGCTGTCAGAAGCACTTTGACCCTTTAGGACCTTCTGAGGCTTCGAAATCTTGGTTGCAACACCATTACCAATACCCAGCTGTCCATAGGTATTGTCGCCAAAAGCCCATATCTCGCCACCCAAACTAGGTGTACCAAGCATAGAGGCCATCTCTACTGTTTCAGTACTCTGAGTCAAGATTAGAGTATAATTCTCACCGGCAGATGCCGCCACAGCAAACTCGTTATTCAAATCCACCTCAGTGGCATAGCACATCCGGGCTCTGGCAGCATCGTAAGCCGCTTTACTGTCAGTATCATCGTAACCCAGCTGGCCATTGCTGTTGCTGCCGGTAGTGTAAACTTTACCGTCGCCGGTAACCATGACTAAATGCGAGCGACCAGCAGAAATCGCTACTACGTTGGTCAAATACTTCCGCTCAGTCTCGCTGTAAATCCGAACCTGAGTGGGTACGCTGCGATTGGTGTAGCTGCCATCACCCAACTGCCCCTTATCATTGGCACCCCATGCCCAAACCGTGCCATCAGACCGCAGAGCCGCACCAAAGCGCTCGCCCATAACTACTGTGGGCAGGGCAACGCCCACCGTCTGATCGCTGTTCACATCACGCTGAGTGACGGTCACATTGATGGACCCGGTGTGGGTAGAAACAGTATTGGTAACACGAATCACGGCGGTGCCCCTTTGTCCTCCCTTGATGGTGGCCACATTGCCAGAGGTCTCCAAGACCGCCACCGAACTATTGCTGGTAATCCACTGCAGGTTATTGATGTCAGCGTTACGCACAGACAAAGTGCGGCTGTCTACCAGCATATTGAATGCGGAAAGATATGTCTCCAACAGGTCGTTCCTTGCTGCGGTATAGGAAATAGTAAGGGTATCGCCCTCCTGCATGGTGATGTTCATGGCCGAAAGAAGCATACTGTCGGTCATGTTGGTAATATCCAAGGTATAAACCTTCTGAGCGCCAGTAACTCCGTCGGTAACAGTAGCTTTATAGACCACTAAGGTCTTCGCCTCCATGTCACCCACCTGAACAGGCTCTGCAGCGATTTTACCTGCGGCTACCGAATGAGCTCCCATAATGCCTTGTTTACTATTGGTAGGCATGGCCGGGTTGTTACCCCAAGCGTATACAAAGCCGTCAGACCGAACCATCACTGCACGGTCCCCACCAGCTGCCAAAGTGAGAACACTCTGAAGATTGGGGGTAGCGTCGGCGTTAAAGGTTTCACCCTTCAGAATGGCAGTGGGTTCTGTGATAGTGGAATAGCCGGTATTCACAGTGTGATCGATATTCCGGCTATCCGTACCGATACCCAACTGGCCCTTAGCCGCAGCGCCCCAGCCGTAAGCATATCCACTGGCACTTACCGCAATGGTGAAGCCATTGCCCTGGTGAGCAGTAGCGATGCGGATATCGCTACCATCTTCGTTTTTAATTTCTTTCTGAGCCGGTATGCTTGCGGCGGCAGAGGTCCACTCATAGACCAGCCCTGTCTTAGTCACCGCCACAAAGGCTCCAGTAGTACCAGAGGTATTGGCACTGCCGGCGTCAATATAGGCTACATCAGTTACTTTAGCTGTCTCATCCACAACGGATCCCTTGGCCTGATAAGCACCGCCATTGATCAGCAACAAATAGGTACCGTCGCTACTCATGGCCACTTGCTCCACGGTCACTCCCGTCCACTGTGGCGGAAGTGCATAACTCTCCACACCATCTTTCTTGTCGCTGACTGTCACCATGCCGTTGCCATGGGCCAGAACATAATAATCACCATAGGCAGAAACTTTGGTCACAGTACTAATGGTATTCAACTTTGTAAAGGTGCCGGTAAATCCCTTAGCAGTAGTTCCAGCAGCATAAACCGTACCATCCGCTGTGACCAGCAGGGTAAAGTTATTGCCCGCATGTACCGAGACGATCTGTCCCAGTTCTTCCAAGTTCTCCAAACGATAGGGATACTCATAATTAGCAGTGTCCCCAGTACCTAATTGGCCATACTGGTTGCTGCCCCAAACCCAGACTCTGCCATGCTGATCCAGTGCCACAGTGTGGTTGGTTCCCACAGACACCATGGGCTCGGTGGTGACCACATCATCCTCCACAAAAGTAACACGAATCTGACTGCTGGCCACAATTACGCTGTTTACCTTATAGTTGATGGTAATAATAGTAGTGCCAGTATTGTAAGGAGTTCCTGCACCTTGCTTATAAGGGGAGATAATATGCCGCTTGGTGCCATCCAGAGAAATGATACCGATGGTCTGATCGCTGCTTATCAGCTCAATACCAGACGGCGTCGCCTTATCCGAATTGCTGTCAGTGTATAGGTTAAAACCCTCGGAGTAGTACCGCCACATCATGTCAGCATCCAAAATGAGCTCATCGGACACATGGAGGGTGAAATGATCGGGTACAGCACCCTTGCTGTAACTCTTCGTTACAATCCCGGAACTGTTGCGGATCTCGGCCCACTCAGCCTTCACCGAATCGTTAGCAGAAACGCCCACCTGGACGGGCCGCACTTCTCTCTCCGGCTCAAAGCTGCCAGTACCGCTTTGTCCATAGATATTCTGACCTGTAGTGTAAACCGAACCATCCGCCTTGTAAAGCACGCCATGATTCACACCGGCCGCCACAGAGATAACATCCTCAATATAAGTGTAGCTATTACCCACCGGGCTGGTCACATCCTGCATTTGCTCAAAGGCAATGGTATTATCTGCAGGAATATATACACCAGGATTCTGGCCAGTATAGTAGTCCAAACCCAACTGGCCACTGGTATTCAAGCCCCAACCAAGCACCTTTGTGGTCGCCCCGGTATCAACATCAATGACACCTTGGACCAACAAGCCAAACTGATCGTTCAAAGCCACGCTCTGAATGTTTTCAATCGGCTTATCGGCTCCATTCACATTTGTGGTCAAATTAGAACTTTCAGTCAAGTAGGACAATTGCGCGCCGCCGTCGGCATACTGTGTTCCTCTACGGTTATAGAGCCTACCAGTAACCAACAGTTTGTGTTCATAAGTCTCGTAGAAGGTCGCAACATCACCCGCCGTGATATCCAAGATCTTATGTAGCTTGCGATTGTAATCCTTGTGACCTCCCATATCGGGATCATCTTGATTGTACGTGATACCCGCCCGAATATGGTCAGGATAAGTGTGAGGCAGAACCCCGCTGTCATTGCTGCCCCAAGCCACTATAGTGCCGTCCTCCCGGAGCGCTTCTGCATAGGTAGTGCCGGCATAAATAGCAATCACATCCCGCAAAGGCTGCTGGGTGGCGTAGCGGGTGCCACTCTGGCTCATACCTGCGGCGGTAGTGCCCGCCGTTACCTTTACAGGTAGAGCCGCATCTGCACTGGTATTATAAATATCGCCCAGCTGACGACTGCCATTAGTACCCCAAGCCCAAACAGTGCCATCCTTAGCCAGCGCCAGGGCAAATTCAGATCCCGCTGCCACAGCAATGGCATCATCCAAATACTTGGTCGGTGTACCCGGAATGATAGTGGGTTCACCCAGCTCCGCATCTGGATCTTCAGGATTGGGTTGTGCAGGAATAACTTGGTCCGGTGTACCGGCCTTCAACATGATCTTATCCGCATAATTCCGGCTACCGATACTGGCTACGCCCAACTGGTTGGCGTTGTTCCGACCCCAAGTCCAAACAACTCCATCTTTATCAACAGCCAAGGCAAAAGTTGCACCAGCAGAAATCCCGATAATGCCTTCCAAAGGCACAAGATTTCCGCTTTCATCTTTCCGCAGGACCTGAACAGGAGCGGAACGGTTCTCCCCATTGCCAGCACTGCCATTACCCAGTTGACCGTTATCATTCAAGCCCCAAGTCCATACGGTACCGTCCGCCTTCAGGCTGACAGTAAAATTCTCCCCGGTCACAATTTGCGGCGCAGCGATTTGCTCGCTGCTCAGCTTTGTGGATTCGGGCTGAAGCATAATAAGGTGGATCATGCCATACTCGCTAACGTAGTTAGTGTCAGCATTGCCTACCATCTCAATAAGAATGTTGACTTCGCCATAACCGTAGTTCTCCGCATCTACCTTTACCGGGCTGATGGTCAGGGTAGTACCGTTAACAGCCACCCTAGCAATATTCTCATTAGAGGACCAAGCCTTGAAGATATTGCTCTTCAAGCCGATGGTGTTAGTGCTGTGATAGTAAGTTGCATTGGTAGATACATCACTTTCGTTGAAGAGTCGGAAGCCAGGTACGTATTCCAACGTAGCATTCTTCAAATCAATGCTTACCGTCTTATCTGCGGTAACCGTCAGATAGGCCTGCTCACCTTCAGCGGGCTTCTTCACCGCATCCACACTCTGAAGCAAGTCATTAAGGTAAAGCGAGTGGAAGTCTTCTGCGCCCACCCGAATAGGATAGTAACGGTTAGCGGGAGTATCGTTGTTCTGGGGGTCGTTTGCTCCGTTCAGAGTCAGGCCATAAGCGTTTTGTTCATAACTGCCCAACTGGCCCAGGTTGTTCTGACCTACACCATAGACAGTACCGTCCACTCGCTGAATAATAGTGAAGGTACCACCCAGCGCCACGGTGAGGATATTATCCATCCACTCCGTGGTGATATCCGTATCATAGTAATACACATCAGAACGGTCAGAATACTTGGCCGCCTTGTAGATAGGACTGGGATCGGTAACAATATCAACACTACTGGTACTGGGCGCCTGACTCAAGCCCATTTGGTTAGCTGCAGTACTATTAGAGTTAACGCCAAAACCATAGGTCAAGTTTTCTTCGGTAGTAAAAGCATAGTGGTTCTCATATGCACTCAGCTGCGCCACCCGCTTCTCAGTACCCCAAGGGCTGGCAAATTTATGGGGGATGGTATAAACCGAGCCGCCTTGATTCTGATAGTTATAACTACCCAGTTGATACACGGCATCAGTACGGTCAATGAGCAAGATGGCCTTGCCACCAGCTTCAATATCCACAACACCCCGAGCGAAAATGTCGTCATCGAGGCCCGCAATTCCACCAGCACGGATCACATAGTTGGGGGTCTGCAATACTTGGCTACTAGCAATGTTCATACCAGCCTGACCATATGTATTGCTGCCCCAAGCCATCATGCTACCGTCTTGGCGGATAGCAGCATAGGTACTGCCACCAGCAGCAACCTTCACCACCTGAGTTAGAATGGGTGCAGCACTGACCACAGTTGCCCCATTTTTCACTTCAACAGCAGTGTAACTATCACCGCCCACTGCACCAGTAACCTGAGTAAAACTGGTTCCATTTTCAGCAGCTGTAGCTACTGTACCATCCTCCAGAAGGACAATACCAATACCATTTCCAACTGCAACATCCAGAACTTCTTTATTCCCAGGAGTCCCGATCCGAACGGCAGTACCGCCATTGATACGCCACACTTGACCCACAGAGTCAATCGCCAGAGCTGTGTTGTTTCCAGCGGTTATTGTAACGATATCATTTGCCAAAACATTGCCTTGCTTCACCACTTGAGTGGGATAGAGAGTATTATTCCCCCAGAACCACACGGTTCCGTCCGCTTTCAGGGCATAGGCAAAGTTATTACCTGCCGCCACTGCGGGAGCAGTAAAGATGTCCTTCTGCTTAACCCGCAGCACCACCTGAGTCATAATACCCTGACTGTCAGAAGCAGAAATAACCGTGTCACCATAATAACCGTCAGTCTTAGCAGTAATAATTCCATTAGCCACAGTCGCCAACCGCTGATCACCCGAACGGAAGAAATTTAGGACCGAAGCGTCCCGGCGGACCGGATTCTTGGAGAGTTGATAAAGGTTAAACCCTTCGTCATCATAATAATGCAATCCTGTGATAGCAATAGATTCGCCCTCCTCCAAGGTTATGGAGCGGGTTTCAACCTCTTTGCCATCGGAAACCGTCAGCATTACATAGCTGTCCATATCCTCGTCACCCACCCGGCTGACCCGATCGGCCACCCGGAGACTGCCGAGAGGATATTGGTCACCCCGTTGACCTCTGGCATTGCTCGTACTGCCCACCCAGACTTCACCGTCATAAGTAACAAAGACACTCTGTTGACCCATCAATGTCATGTTGTTCACATGGATCAATTGGTAATTCTGGTCAGCCCAGTAATCGTCACTATTGTAACCTGCATAGATAGTGGTGGGAACTGTGAATACGCCCCGGTTATCCACTACGTTGGTGCCCCAGATATAAGGCACACTCCGCCCACGCTCACCAGCGGTGGTAGGATCATACTTACTGGAGCGCATACTACCCAAAAATCCGGAAGTGGTTCCATCCGCATAAATACTACTGATATAAAGGCTCTTATCGGCAGGAACGGTCATCCCTCCCACACCAGTAGCGGTGTTAAGGATAACAGTATTGATAGTCCCGGTGTTGCCCAGTAATGCATTGGCTTCCGTTGCACTACCGTAGCCCAAGATGCTGGTGTTGTCATCCAAAAGCGCAAGGGTATACCCTTCACCCCGAGCAATATCCACCACATTGTGGCGGAAGTTGTCCTCAGTGAAAGTATCCAGCTTGTCTTCATTGTTCGAAACCGCTACAGTATCATGAATGAGGGTACCATCTTTCCGCAGGAGAGTGACCCCACCAGTCATATTGGCATCAATTTTGATAATCTTAGTCCAGTACGCGTTTTGGGCATTGTTAAATGACCAAGAATAGGTATTATTATAAGAATTATAGTAACGAGTAGCAGTATAGACCGAGCCATCCTCCGTTAAGATATAACACATGGCATTTGCGCTTACAATAGACACCGCTCCAGGGACTCGGGTCACTGTGCTCATGCCGTTAAAGCCAAGGCCCCAACCATAGATGGTGCCATCGCTACCCAAAGCGAAGAACGTACTATCCCCAGCCGCAATATCGATAATATTAGATACGTCCACCTTTGTCGGATAATTCACGCCGCCGCCCCAAGCCCACACGCTGCCATCTGCCTTCAAAGCTCCCGCACAGCCATTGCCCGAAACCACCTTGGGAGCAGTGATATGCTTCAATGCAACCACCACATTATCACCGGCAGCATCGGTAGTAGCCTCTCTAGGCATGACCTCAATTTCAAAGAGGCTCTGCATCTTTAGCTCACTATCCCGCAGGCGCAACAAGCCAGTGCCAAAAGTTCCCTCAACGGAACCGTTGGCAGTAGTAGGCTGCACCACAACCCAGTTACCTGTCTCGCTGACCTGGGTAGCGGTAAAAATCTCATCATTAAAGGACATAGCACTGAGATTCGCTTCCCGAGTGAAAACGTCATCCTGGTTATTCGCAGCATTGCGAAGATTGAACCCATGGTTCAACCGCCCAATCACATTGTCCAAGCTAATTCGCAGATATTGATTCCAATTCAAAGTAATGTGGTTGGGATAGGGATCCACTGCGGCCGTGCCCACGTTACTCAGCTGCGTATTTACGGCAAAGCTCTTTACATAGGTATTATTCTCATAGAGTTCGGCAGTTACTACCACTAACTCATTCACATCCCGGCGGCCCACCTGATCAGGTTGCGCATTTACCGTGGAAGAATTCCATCCAAAGACCATACCGGTATTCTGCACCGCCAAGGTGTAGTTATCGGAAATGGACAAATCGGTAACCCGGTTAAAGTATCCTTGATAATTGTCATTCAGAGAGGCATCGTTATGAGAAGTACCCCGCAGAACTCGTCCCGGCAGAAGGGCATTGTCTATACCGCCATTGCCCAACTGTCTATTCTGGTTGGCACCCCACATGTAGATGAGACTGGTCGCAAAGCCCCGAGTGTCATTCACTGTACCGCTGGGCGTATGTGCAACCAAAGCTGCACTGCTGTTACCACCGGCATAGATATCCACCACATTGGTAAGCCGCTGAGTCGCGGTCATCAACACATAAGTAGGATAGCGACCAGGGTCAGTGCTATTGTTGCCCAGTTGGCCCTCGCTATTGCGGCCCCAAGCCACCACGCCGTGGCTACCATCAGCATTACGCACCATAGCCATGTAGTGTTCAGTACCAGTAGCCAGTGTCAGGGCACTCCCCAAATAAGTAGTACCGGTTTCACCACCCGCTACAGGATAGGGTGCACTCTCACTCAGTCCATAGAGTTCGTCCGTTCCCCGACCAGTACCCATATAGAAATTGCTGTTTGTTCCCAAGGCAAACACTTGGCCAGAGCGGTGGAGCAACAACAGACTGCTACCGTCTGCTTTAATCTCCACAATGTTAGTTACCACATCAGATTGATAGAAAGTTGTCGTAACTTCCCCGGTCAGATTGCCCAAAGCATCCCGAACCATCTTCTCCTGACCGCCAGTGTGGCTGGCAATCATACCGTTGCTGATGCGAGAATAGCCACCAGCCCAAATCTGGAATACTTCACCAGTATTACCGTCCAAAGCATAAATTGCATTGTTAGCTGCCGCAACCGAAGTAATGCGGGTAGTCCTACCCGGAATGGCACTGGTAATGGCCAGCGCAGTACCATTAACCACCGCTCTGCCATTACTAAGGGCCGCAGCCCAGCCAGCATTGCTGGCAGTCACATGGATCGCATCAGCAAGAACCTGCCGGGGGTAGGTGTTACTACCCTCTGCGCCCCATTCACCCAAGCCATTGTTCTGAATTCCGGTGCCCATCCAATACCAAACAGTACCGTCAGCTTTGAGGGCAATATTTGCTTGCCCATTATTACCCGCCACAACCATAGGCACGGCAGAAGCTGAGGCCACCGCAGTAGAGGTCTCAGTCACAGAAATACGGAGCATGAAGGAATATCCGGTAACCGTATTAGTCAGTAGGATATTAGCGACACCCACCTCACCAGCGGTGATAACCATCCGGTCACTCTCCAACCGGACAGCCGCCACTATAGAATTACTGGAATCTGCCCGCAAATTAGCTTGGGTCATCTGTCCAGCAGGGCCCCGAGTCGCTACCGTAATTAGATTAAATGCATCATATGCCTCTTCGTAGAGGTCCGAATAGGGAATCTCCAACGTTGTAGGCTTGTTAGGAGTCGGGACAGTCACAGAAGGATATGCTGTGTTCGGATATAGACCATTCTGACTGCTAAGGGTCCATGCAATGTTCTGTGTCTCCCCGCGAATACCACCAGTGATCCAGCTATAAAGTTTTTGCTCTCCGTATCCAAAGCGATCCGGTACCATAGCCTCTGTTTTAGCCAGAATGCTGGCAGAGCCGCTGTCATAGTGACCATTTCCGTAGGAACCCATGATGTAAACCACACCACTCTGATCCATAAGAACAGTGTGATTACCACCGCCAGCCAGAGAAATACTGGTGCGGAAGTAGGGATCGTCGCCAGCAGTCTGACCACCAGCGGCAGGATAACTCACCGCATTGTCCAAATCGCCAATGAGGTGGTTATTGGGGCAGCTGTAGGAACCCGCTACGCCATTAAAATTATTGATAGTACCAGTATAACCGCAGGTTGGGCAAGTATAGTAGACCTCATACCCATTTTCCCCATCGCCCCGGAGAACCCGCACAGGTACATTCTGATCGTTGAGATTGTTGGTGCTAATACCCAACTGGCCAGCATTATTATAGCCCCAGGCCAAAACTGTGTCGTCAGACGTACGGGCCAAAGAGTGATACTCGCCGGCAGCAATATCTATAATAGTGCCTCCCTCACTCAAGCCGGACTGGCTGAGATCCACTAGTCTGGGTACATTTGTGCCTATGGCTGTCGTTGCTACCCGGGTCGTACCCAACTGGCCATGATTGTTCTGGCCCCATGTGAAAAGTCGGCCATCCTGTGTTAGAGCCATAGTGTGATTCTGACCCGCTTCCACACGAACCACCCGGTCAATATAGTAACTGCCCTCATCATATTCGCCAGCGGCCACCTGCACAGGCAGATTTACACTACCGCCAACACCCCGGGCAGAGTTACCCAACTGGCCATAGGTATTATCACCCCAAGTGAATACAGTACCATCCATCCGTACCGCCGCCGAGTGGTTTCCACCTGCAGCAATGGCAATAATATTAGTCAAACTCTCTTTGCCGGTATTCTCAATACCGATAACTTGCCGGGCTGTAGAGAAGGAATAATTATGAGCGCCGCTCAAGTCGGTATAGGGACTTAATCCAATACCCAACTGACTGCTGCCATTATAACCCCAACTGTAAGCCAACCCACCGGCTGTCAACGCCAGTGTATGATGATTTCCGGCAGAAATAGCGATAACAGGATCATTAGCCGGCAGACCAGACACCTTTCCGGGCGTTGAGCCGGAACTTCCACTACCCAACTGACCATAAGTACTAGTTCCCCAGGAATAAACATTGCCCTTATTAGACAAAGCCAGGAAGAAATCGTAGCCGGCATCAATATCCACAATATATTCGCCGCCATCTGCCACTTGAGAATCGGAAATACCCAAATGACTGAACTTCACCTGAATAGGATATTGTTCCGTCACAGGATTAGAATCTCCATAGCTCCCCCAAAACCAGACAGTTCCATCGCTGCGCAAAGCCAGGTTGCTGGTATGGCCAGTCACAACCTTAGGCTCAGAAATAACATTATAAGTACTATCCTCCAACTCATGGTTGGGCAATACCACCACTTCATAGTAACCACGATAATTGGTACCCAAATGATCAATGGTAATAATGATAGAGCCATGCCGACGGCCAGTGGGAATCAAATACCACTCACCGTTCAGATATTGGAAATATGCAATTGTAGGATCAGAGGAAGTCATGGAGATAGAGGCACCTTCCTCAATCAGCCGGCGAATCTCATCACTGATTACATTGAAGGTACTACTATAGAGTTCCACTAAAGCTGCCTTATTAATATACAGCCATTCATTGGCTTCCAGGGTAATGGTACGAGGCATTTTCTGTCCCTTTTCCACCTCAGTGATACCGTTGGTCAAAACAGCGTAGGCCCTGTCACCCCGGTAAGGCAGACCACCCACCTCCAGAGAGTAATAGTTCCCATTGCCCACTTGAGACAACAGCTTAGTATCATTCCGAGTAGCATTCCCGCCCTGGGCCACATTATTTCGACCAACAGCCCAGACTGAGCCCTCTTCGCGGACCACGATACTAAAGTTATCGCCAGCAGCTAAGGTTAAATTCTCTCTCACATGAGAGGGCCTGTCGTTAGAAACATTATCTATACCAGAGGAAGTACCACCACGGTACATCTTTACCGGCTGATTATACTGTCCGCCAGTTACATCGATACCCAACTGACCGTAGGTATTATCGCCCCAACCCATAATTGCGCTATCGTAGATGAAGGCACCATTACTGGTACGCACCAAAGTATCCTCCACCATCGCCAAGCTGTGGTTCGCCCCCGCCGCCACCTGACGCACACCAGAAAGGTAAGGCTTCTGGGCATCAGTAACCGCCACATCATTCAGCACAATTTGAGGCACATAAGTAGACTCTCCAATGAGCCGGGCACCAATGCCCAACTGACCACGGCTGTTGTTGCCCCAAGCAAAGGCATAGGCATTCAGCTCACCATCTTCCAGGGTACGCAAACCAGCCGCCAGAGCAAAATCAGCTCCTGCAGCGATCTGGAAAATATTTTCTAAATAATAATTCTTCTGCGGATAATTACCGTTGCTGTCAGGAACCTTATCCTGATCAAAGTCAGGATCAATATTAGCCTTTTCCACCTGCACCGGTACCAAAGCGCCACCGGCAGCTCTTGTCCCCAATTGACCCTTAGTATTTTGGCCCCAAGTCCAGACAGTACCATCACTGCGCAATGCCATGCTGGTATTACCGTCTGCCGCAATGTAAATAATATCCGTCAAGTATTCCGTCGAACTGGCAGAGCCACCACGAAGCACCCGCTGTATCCGTCCATGATAGTCCTGGCCGTCACCACAACCCAGTTGGCCGTATGTATTGTCACCAAAGGCCCACACAGTACCATCCGATGCTAACAATAGAGTATGATGGTCACCAGCAGCGGCAGCCACAATATGAAGTCCTGTCAGCGTTGTTACCGTTTCCTCAGGATAAATATCCTGACTTCCACCGGCACTTACGTTCTTGTTCTTCTCCACCTCTTCCCACTTTTTCTGCAAGAAGTTAGTCAGATTGAGAGGCTGATTCACAGAAGGATCCATACCGTAATGGATTTCATATATATTCTGGTACAGCGGGTGCTCTGCTTCATCCAGAGTATAAGTAACAGTCTTCTTTAGCGTATAACCAGAATTATAAAGGCCCAACTGACCATAGGTATTATCACCCCATACCCAGACAGTACCATTTTCCTTGACTGCCACAAAATGGTTATCACCCGCAGCAATCTGAACGATATCGGCCATCAACCGATTATCGTCTTTCTCGTCAGTAAAGAGAATCTGTTGGGGAATCAGCTTTTGGCTGTTAGTAGTATCGGTAATCCCCCAGCCCCATACAGTACCGTCAGCCTTCAGAGCCAGAGCACCATTTTGGGACGCCACTACCATAGGTGTGGTAAAACGTTTTTCCGCCGGATCAGACATCTCGTCGGTGCTGATCACAGACACCAAAATCAGCGTCACAACGTCCCCATTTTGATCCAACACCGCTACTGTAGTAGTTCCAGTTTTCTGGAAATCGGCATAAGTACGCCATCCCGCACTGATTACACCGTTAGCACTAACACTCACCACGCTCTCATCATTGGAGCGCAAAGTATAACCCAGTTGAGTCAAATTCACCGTTTGAACATTCTCAGCCATATACCAGAGATTGAATCCAGACCGATCATTCAGCGTAGCATCGGAAATGCCAATCTGCACCTCGTCCCCATAATAGAAAGAAACACGGTTATAGCCATCCGCCCGAATTTGAGCTCCATTCCTACCAGTAAAACTAAGAGCGATAGTTTCCGCCGCCTTGGGGCCTACCAAACGGGGCTCTACACCATTCTCAGGTTCCGCAGCTGTTCCCAAGATGCCCATACCTAACTGACCCTTGCTGTTGGCACCAAAGCCCAACAATTTTCCATCCTTGGTCATCACAAAGGTGCGATCTCCACCAGCAGCCACAATAGATACCCCGTTGAGCATGGCAACACCACCCACGTCCACACCAGTAGCAGCTTCGCCCTGGATGACTTGAGTGTAGTTATATTCCTGCATCTCACCGTTGCCCAACTGGCCCTGAAGATTGCCGCCCACGCCATAGACCATATCTAGACTACGTATCATTGTATGGAGGGTTCCCGCCGTCACGCCAGTGACATTGGCAATGGGCACTCTGTTCTCATCCCGCACCAGAACAGGCAAGGTAGAATCTTCATAGCTCAGATTGCCCAACTGACTGGCACTGTTAGCTCCCCAAGCAAAGGCATAACTGGTATAAGTAACAATCAAATCTTTGCCGCCACAATCAGGGCATTGCTCGTCTACAAATTCGGAAGCCAGCCCGATTCGCCCACAATCATTACAGATGCGGCTCTCCTGATAGGCCACTGCCACTGCATGATTTCGTCCGGCAGCAATATCTGCCACTTGGTTAAGGCCTCGAGATTTTGCATTAGTATTTAGCACCATCTCACCGTTCATGACCTGCACTGGGGCAAAGCTATTTATCGTCTGCTCATTACCCAACTGACCGTAGGTGTTATCACCCCAACTCCATAGCGTGCTATCCTGAAGCAGCGCCAAAGTAAAGCCATCTCCGGCTGCCACTTTGCTCACATGCCCCAGATCCTTTAAGCCCTTTCGGTCTTTTACTGTAACAGCAGCATAATAAATTTTTGTATTATTCTGACCCAACTGTCCCCGG
Source organism: Oscillospiraceae bacterium (assembly GCA_022800215.1). Lineage (GTDB taxonomy): Bacteria > Bacillota > Clostridia > Oscillospirales > Oscillospiraceae > Vermiculatibacterium. The sequence continues at coordinate 93,125 of JAAWPV010000079.1, forward strand.
TCATTGTGGCCAGCGGCATAAAGGGTAGTGGTATGATTCTCATCCTCGGCAAGGAACAAAGCATGGTCTGCACCTGCCGCTACAGAGATGATACCCTGCAGTACTTCACCTTCTTGATTCGTAATCTGGACCACGGAAGGAATCTTATCACCAACGTTGCCATAAGGGTAAACCCGCCAAGAGTGTCCGCATTCCACACAATACCAAACTTGGAATTCCCACTTCTCGGGCTCATTGGGGAACATCAACGCATCATCATAGATCTTTCGAATAGTCGTACCACCAGTGATGGGTGCAGTACAACCATGCTCTCCATGTTCGAAGTGTCCATTATCGTTTTCCTGGCCACACTCACACATGAAGGGATCAGTGGAGGTCACATTCCAAGTCAAATTACATTCGTTACAATGCCATTCACCTGTGTAGACGCGCTCTATCAATTGAGTGGTCTTAATGCGCACCACAGAACCGTCAGCATAAACCGCATATTCATAATTACCAATGCTGTCCTCAGGAGACATATTGCTCAAATCATAGGGGACATAGTATCCATGAAAGTTGGTTTCATCCCGATAAATATACTGCACACCATTATAGCTATAGCCAATCTGTGTATGTAACGAATCATAAACAGGCTCTGCATACACTTGTAGCTGAGCAAAAGCTCCTGTGGGATTACCTTCATCATCATACAACGGATTGTTGGTATCATCCACCGTTACCGATGCACCCGGCCCATAGGCGACACCAACCACTTTATCTGTCATAGTTCCAACCAGTGTACTGGGATCATCATTGTTGCAGTACCAGTTGGGGCAATACTCGGGCACGTAGGTTTCAGGGTCGGTAACCTCTTCCCGGGCAGCGGTAGTCACACCCTCCAGCTCACCCACTAACCAGGCCGCGCCATCCTTCTCCAGGAGCAACGTGAAAGTATCGCCAGCAGCCATGTCCACAATGTTAGTAAACATCGTGCCATCGCTCTTCCTCATCTGGACAGGGTAACTGCGATAGGTAAAGGTTCCATCACCCAGCTGACCATCGGCATTGCTACCCCACGCCCAGACAGTACCATCAGCCCGGAGGACCACTGTGTGGTCCTTGCCGACGGCAATTTGGGGGTTAGTCAATTGACCGCCCAGAATGGATACAGTAATCATAGCACTGATGCCAGTACTCATACTTACCGCCAGAATGTTGGTAGTACCATAAGTTCCACCAAAAATAAACATATTATCGGAACCGGCGACCTTCTTCAGTATGCTACTATCCATCACAAAGAGCTGTAGATCTCCGATTTCTAAAGCATCAGGAAGAATATGCTTATGCAGGTTGAATCCCTTATCAATATCAAAAACAGTAGGATCAGTGAGCTGGATGGTCAACTGTTCATCCTCATCCATATAAATCACTCGATCTAGCTTCACCGAAGTGCCAGTAGTGGCGCCTACAGCAGAGAGGTAGCCATGGAGCTCCAAAGAGGAAAAGCCCTCTTCGCCCACCCGAACAGGCACGTTACTATCCCGCGAAGTAAAGTCACCCAACTGTCCCAGATTGTTCCGGCCAGCAGCGTACACATCACCATTGTTTACACTGAAGGCCATATGGTCGCCGCCCACGTCAAAAGACCAGGCGATTTCCATACGGTTGCTATTGCTGTTATTGGCGGTGCCTGCACCATCTACCGGAGTAGCGGAAGCATCCGGATAACAAACCCCATCTGTAGTATCTGTGCTGAGACCCGTACCCAACTGACCATAAGTATTATCACCCCAAGCCAGAAGCGTCAAAGGATTGGTGCTAGGATTGATAGCCGCCAGAGGATAGGGCACCTGCGCCAAGCTGGAATTGCCACCGGCTGCTACATGAGTTCCTCCAGCCTCTACCATAAGCTGGGGCACACCACTGTAAGAACCTGCCGTCCGGCCGATTTGGCCATGGTCGTTCCGGCCAAATCCGTAAACTGCGCCATTATAAAGGCCACCCACGCCTTGAATATCATCTGAAGCCTGCGCCTTGGTGCTATCAGTGCGTAGGGCAATTGCGTGACCATCGCCAGCGGCAATGTTCACGATTCGGTCCAGACTGCTCCGAAGAGGCGCAGTCCGCTCATTCATCTGGCTGTCGGCACCAAACTGCCCTTCCCGGTTATTGCCCCAGGCCCACAGTTCGCCATTACTCCGGATGGCATAAGCAGTGGTGCCGCCTGCAGCAATTTCCACCACATCGGACATTTCGCTGCCAAAACTGCTGGGGCTATTACCCTTTGTCACAAGCCGGGCCACATCAGAATACCGATAGTCATCCTTGTTGTACTTATCTTCCTGTCCAGCTGGAATGGTAACGGTAATATCTTCTTCGCCGTCATCTCCCAAACCCAATTGGCCATGCTGACCCCAGCCCCAGGAATAGACTCGCCCGCTCTGACCCAGAGCAAGCGCAAAGTCATTGCCTGCAGCAATAGAAACAATAGGATCTTTTACCTGCACGTCGCCTTGAGCGGTACTCCTATTTACAAGGCCATCACCCAAGGCCGTAGCTTCATCCATCATAACCATAGCCGGCCTGGGATCCAGGTACAGATCGGTCGTATTACCTTCCTCACCAGTGCCAACATTATTAGAGGGTCGGCCCAGCTTTCCAGTAATAATTTGTCCGTTATTGTTGGCATGCGGCTCACGGAGTACGTTCCGGCCCCGTTTCAAGGTTCCGTCCTCATTGTACTCAAGCACGGATTCATCTTCAGTCCAAAAGACATTATCGCCCCAAGACCAAACATGGCCATAATTATCCAGCGCCAGAGTAAAGCCATCCCCTGCCGCTATATCAATGAAAGTCACTTCATGGCCTTCATCATCTACCAAACCTTCTGCAACCCGAACAGGATGATCCACATACAAACCAGCCCGATAGAAAGTAGGCGGATCCCACTCATGACCTTCCTCCCGGTTGCTGATACTCTGCCACAGGGAATACTCGCCATTGCCCAATTGGCCGTAGGTGTTGTCACCCCAAGCATAGATTTCGCCCGTAGTTGTCAGGGCCACAGTGTGGCTTTTACCTGCGGAAACTTTGGGAATGCCTGCAATCGCAGGGTGCCCTCCTTCGGAGGTATTGCCTCCACCCGGTGTAGTCTCACTGGTACCTGAGCCACCTCCAGCACTTTCCATATGCCGCACCACAATAGGCATCACTTTGGAATTCGTTGTGGGATTCTGAGGATCGTCATTGTCATCATAGAGAATGGAAAGAGCCGTTGCACCCAGTTTTCCTTGGGGCTTTAAAGTGACCAACACACTGCCCAGAGAATCCTTCTGATCAAAGTCAATCTTCAATCCCAAAATCTCATTGTCAGCCGGAATTACCGTAAAGTTCTCCAACTTTGACTTGATAATCTCGCCGTCAGAATGAAGATTAAAGCCCATCATGTAACTATTGACGATACTACTCAGATAGAACTGCAAATATTGATCTTCACCCAAATCTTGACGAGAGGGCGCAGCTTCCCGGCCAGCGTCACTATCAGCAGTCTCACCATAGTGCCCCAGCTCATTTCCATCTTCGTCATAGATCCAATAATCTTCCAGCAGCAGAACCTTAGACGCACCATCACCCACCAGCACAGGCTCTTCCCGGTCTTTGTGGCTGCCATCACCCAACTGGCCCTTAGTATTGCTACCCCAGGCCCAAGCATAATAAGTATCTTTTACTGCCACGCCATGAGTGCTTCCCAAAGCCAAGAACAATGCCCCTTCAAAATAAGGTGCGCTGACGCCATCAACGGCAACGCTCTCGCTGTCGCCCTTGTTCAGCGGTGTGGGAATACTGCTGTAAGCAATACAATAATCGGCAGGCTCCACCGGGGCCGCAGAATCATCCCGGCCCAACTGTCCATTTTCATTAGAACCCCAGAGATATACGTTCCGCTTTTCGCCGGCAATAGCGCCCGAAACATCTCCGCCAGCATATACACCATAAATCTTTAGATCGCTGCCCACAGTGAACTGTTGCGGTACCACAGCTTTACTGTCTCTGGGGGACGGGAAAGGCTCTGCCACCATATCAGCCGTATCAGGTTGCTCATAGGGACGGGGGTCGTACTTGATCTCCACTTTGGGCTCTCCAGCCAACTGGCCGTATCCATCATCGCCCCAAGCATAGGTGGTCCCATCCGCCAACAGTGCCAGGCTATGGTGTGCACCAGCTGCAATATCCACCACGCAACTCATAGAACCCGTTTCCGTTGCCTGTCCGTCAATGATCTTCACCGGCACACGGTAATTGAATGTCTCTCCGGTATCCCGGTCATTATTCACACCCAACTGGCCATATGTATTGTCTCCCCAAGCATAAAGCGCGCCGTCCGCCCGCAAAGCCAATACATGTGCATCACCGGCAGCCAACGCCACAATGTTGGTCAAACTGGCTGTAGTAGATACACTGGCACTCTCTCCCTGATAAGTCAGTCGAGGCTCCTCCACGTCACCTGCATAAACAGGAGCCGGCGCATCAGGGTCCGTAACTTCCTCTCTGTAATACTCCAGGCCTTCCAGATATTCGGCATAGTCGGTATAAACCAGCTTATAGCCTGTATACTCTTCCGAAATTACCTCCCGGCCTGTATAACCGATGCCCAACTGGCCGCGATCATTACGGCCAAAAGCCCAAACCCGGCCTTCAGCAGTAAGGACCAGAGAATAACCATCTCCGGCATATACATCCACCGCCATATCACTGGCAGCTTCACCATAAGTATCATAAAGTTCCGGGATTTCCACCAAATCGGCATAAATACGGAACGGCGTTTCCTTGGAAGAGCAGCCCAACTGACCATGAGTGTTGTCACCCCAAGCATAGACATAACCCTCATCCGTCAGCGCCAATACATGGTCCTTGCCCGCCGCAATGGAAATAACAGTCACACTGTCATAAAGGTAAGTGCCATCAGCCATACTTGCTTGCCAAGGTGTAGTTCCATCCTCCGCTGTGCTGTTAATACCAAGCTGGCCTCTTCTGTTGTCACCCCAGGTCATAACTTGACCATTGGACTTTAGGGCCACAGAGAAATTGTCGCCCACCTCTAACATCGGCGTAGTAATGCCAACAACACTGCCATCCTCCTGCTTTACATCATCTTGAACCTCTATCCGAGCTACCAAAGAATGGCCCATTGCTGTGTCAAAGATCTGCAGGGTGGTGATGCCGGTCTGCTTCGCTACTATTACATCACCCTGGACAGACAAAACGCGATCATCGGTACTGGTAATTACCACATCGTCCATATTAACATAGGCAGCGTCACTGACCGCCTTCCGCAGGCGGAACTCTGACAGTGCTTGCTCAAAAACGCTCTGCACCTCTACCCGGTCACCGATTCGCAAAACCAGTTGCCGCTCTATGGTTGAGGGGACCGCGCTTCCATTGACTACAACCGTAGCCTTCGTCAATGTCATGCTGTCCGAGCCACTTTCAATTTCAGCCGGCAGCGGATCTTGGGTCAATGTCTCTTTCAGTCGATTGATAGTAGACATATCGCCCAGTTGGCCATGATCGTTTTGGCCCCAAGCAGATACTCGGCCATTTTCAGTAAGGGCAAGAGAGTATGCTTCGCCGGCCCCCACCGCGATGGCTTCGCCTCCGCTTAGGGTGCCAATTTTCTGATAGTTACTGGAACCATTTATCGTGCTTTCCGTATAATTCGCGCTTATGTTATTGCTAAATGTTGTACCAAAAGGAACACCCAATTGGCCAAAATTATTCCGGCCGAAGGTATATACAGTGCCCGTCAGAATGTTTCCATCCTCATCTTTGGTTCCGCGCACAATTATGGAATGCTCATCGCCAGCGGCAATGGCCACCACGTCCATCATGGAGGTTCTGCCCTCATTGTTGGTAGAACCGGCGTTAGCCAAGCCTTCTGCCACACTGTTCTCCAACATCACAGCGGTGGGAACAGCACTTTCGCCATAGCCCATCAAGATGGGATTCGGATTGAACCAGCTGAAGGCCAAACCCAGTTGGCCATACTGGTTGGAACCAAAGGCCACCACCGAACCATTACCCAACAGCACCAGGGTATGATTCCGTCCTACAGCTACATCTTCCACATTACCTAAAGTTGCGCCACCGCCACGGTTAACTTGAACAAGCGCCACTCCGCTACGATAGCTCAAGCCACCGCTGTTGCCGGTGTACATGGCACCCAACTGGCCGGATTCATTTTCACCCCAGCCATACAGGTTCTTGTCCAAGGTAAGCGCGAAGGACTGATAGGCGTGCGCATATACCTTATTGATGTCAGACAAAGGCAATATGCCCGCAGGATTAGACCCCTGGCTGGGTCCCTTCACGCTGCCCGGTGTACAGCGGTAGGGAGCGGGATCCGCCGTTACAGTGGGGTCCCAGGTATCGCCGGTACCCAACTGGCCATGATTATCATGACCCCAGCTATAAACAACTCCGTCCAAAACCGCCAAAGAGTGCTCATCGCCAGCGGCTACACTTGTAGCCCCGTCAAAATAGCCGCTTCCAGTCGTCACTCCTTCAGGAGCTACCACCTGGAAGGGATAGCACCGATCTGTCCGGTCATCCCAACCCAAGCCTAATTGGCCATAGCTATTGCGGCCCCAAGCGTAGATATCACCGTTGGAACTGCGGGCCAAAACATGGTTGGCACCCACAGCCACTTCTTCAATCAAATTCAGCCGCCCGCTATTACCCAGGTTTTTCACCTGAAGCGGGAAAGTGGTATAAGGAACTTCCTCGCCTGTGTAACCTATGCCAAGTTGCCCATAGGTATTGTCACCCCAAGTCCAAACTTCGCCGTTCGACTTCAGGGCCACTGTAAAGTTCTCACCCGCCAAAATTCTGGGCTTGGTAAAGTCATCCGCATCCTTAACGATTACATCAAAGCTGGTGGTATACCGTTCCGGGTAGCGAGGGTCGCTAACCGTAATAGTAGCAACTTCATTCAATCTTCCCTCTACCGGATCGAACCGTCCATCGTTAGGTTCAATAGGAATATAAGTCAGAATACCATCCGGCGTACTGGAATACAGCAGCGCCACATAGTCCTCCATTCCCTCTTCCGAATAAGGATAAGAGCGGTTCCGCTCGGTCAGGTTAAATCCCACATCATAATACTGACCGATTCCTTCCTTATATATAACAATATATTGCTCACTGGTGATGGTCAACTGATCAGGCAGTCGCTTCTCTACAATCTCCAGTGCATCGGGGTCCGTTTCCTCAAACATACCCGGGATACTGGCGTAGCGGTTGGTCAGTGTGCTTTGGCCAGTGGGCTTTCCGGTCATGGCATCAATTTCGTTTGTCCAGACCCAAACCTTATTAAAAATCAGGCTTTCCTCATAACTCCCACCAGTAAGCACCGGGATAGAGGTATCTCGGCCCGAATAAGCTTCATTACCCAGCCGACCGGTGGAACCATTACCAACCGCCCGGACGGTACCATCTTCAAACCAGAAAACAGTATAGTTGATACCCGCGGCCACGCCAGCAATCGAGCCGTAAGCATCCTTCAAGTAATTCGTTACTTGATAGTCTGCATTTTGCTGCCCCCAGACTTCTTGAGGCGTCTGCCCTTCAGGCCGTCCAGAGGTCTCTGCCGAACCGCCGATACCCAACTGATGACTGTAGTTATAGCCCCATGTATATACCCGGCCATCCTCAGTTACTGCAGCAGTGTGGTTATCGCCTACGCTCAGGGAAACGACCTTGATATCTCTGGTGCCCCAATCCACCTTAATGGGCGCACGTTGAACCACATCGGCAGTAATGTTGCCCAACTCACCTTGCAGGTTACTGCCCCAGCCCCAAACCGTAGTCGCACCACTCATTTCTACGGTCAAAGCCTGAGTGTGGCCTCGGGTTAGAATCGTAGTGCCTCCCGAAGAATCGTCATCGCCGGTAGCCGCACCACCTGCGGCAATTTCCACCGCATAGGCCATATTCGCGTCTTGAATCACAACCGGAGAAGTAGATCTTGCCCATTCTTCTGAGTCAATACCCAACTGGCCGCCCCGGTTATCGCCCCAAGTGTAGATCTTACCATCGTTAGCAAGCGCCACACTAAAGCTACTGCCCGCGGCAATCTGAACTACTTTCGCTCCATTTGGCATCTCTACCTTCTGTGCATAGAAATGCTCCCGATTTTGGCTGTCATCGTTAAAACTTCCAAGTCCCAACTGGCCTTGCTCATTTCGACCCCAAGAGTAGACGTCGCCATCAGCAGTCAAGGCCAGCGAGTGGCTGGCGCCCGCAGCGATGGCTACTACACCGGTCAGCACCTGCTTCTGCCCATCAACCTCCGCAATCACTTTCTGAGGATATTGAATGATCGTGCTGGAGCTGTCCACGCCTGCCTGGCCCAACTGGTTTACGCCCCAAGCATAAACGCAGCCCGTAGTGGCATCCAGTGCAAGAGAGTGCCGGGCGCCCACAGCCACCATGGAGATTCCTGTCAAAGGGGTGCCATTTCGATCCAAGTAGATCGGCTGCGGCGTCAACACCGTATCTTGATAAGCCGCTGTCAACTGGCCATCTCCGGCAGCACCCCAGCCGCTGACTGACCCGTCAGCTTTCAACGCCAAAGAAGTTCCAGAGAATGTACTCACCATAGGAACCGCATTCTTTTCATCTGGTGAGCCGGGATCAGCACTGCTCAGTGTATACAGGCCTCGTACTTCCAGCACGATTACCCGGAAGTTCTGGCTGTTGTCCCAGCCATAAATCTTGGTACGTCCTTCTTTCTTTAGTACGATAGTCATGGCGTTTTCGCCCGGAATCATTTCCGCAGAAGCCACTGTGCTGTTCAGCACATTACCAGCAGCCAATGCTCCAGGCAAACCCAAGTCGCTTCCACTCACCGTGAAAGTCCCTTCGCTCAAACTCACTACAATTCGGTAAGTCGAATACTGCGGCACAACAGTCGCCGGCTCTTCCGGCAGATTCAGTGTTTCAGACGGCATTCCGGTCATGAATTCCCACAGGTCTTCAAAGGTTAACCCTTCTGTCTCCGCCTGCTCCACCAATTCATCCAGCTTATCTTTAGAAATCCCCAGTTCTTCCGCAAGAGCAGCCAGCTGAGCCAGTTCCTCTTCCGTTAGAATTCCCTTCGGCGTCTCACCGTCAGGAAGTTCTTCATCACCAAGTTCACCGTCAGGATTCTCAGGTTGCTCAATTTCCTCCTCCGGAGCAGTCGTGTCTGTGTTACCGTCGCTATTGTCCGGCGTGCTCGGAATTGTCTGAGTCGAGGGAATATAATAGGCTACCCCCACAGTAACAATGGTCTCATTCGCTTTCATCCGAACCGAAAAAACAGCAGACTCCAAATCAATATCGTCATCATGGTCGTGGCCATCATCGGAAGGCTCCGCAGTCTCCTGCTGATTGCCTTCATCCGTCTCAGGTTCATTTGCCAAAGGAACCTGATTATTTTCCACTATCACAGCTTCTTCCAAGTCATTGTCTACATTTGTCTCGCCTTCAGCCGGAAGCGTTTCATCGTTTTCAATTTCATCACTTGTTCGGTCTTCTTCGGTCTCATTCACATCATCTTTTTCAGCGTCTTCCGCTTCCATATCTCCGTTCTCTGACAAGATTTCATCCTCAGTAGCATCTTCATCCTCAGTAGCATCTTCATCCTCAGTAGCATCTTCATCCTCAACAGCATCTTCATCCGCAGAATTATCTTCCTCTGTCTCTGGGACGATAACCATTTCATTTTGTGTTCCAGTTCCACCCATCAAGTTGAAACTGCTTCCCGTGCTTTGACCGCCGCTCTGCTCTCCACTCGTCGTGTTTTTAATGAACTCATCAAAATCATAATAAGGAGAATTTTCTTGGGTCAAGCCACTCATGTACATTTCCCGCATGAACTCCTGAACTTCAGGGGACTCATCGTAAATGCTCCGGCTACCGCTCTCACCGCTGGTTCCCGTCTCCCCCAGCAAAGAAGAGAAATCAAATCCGTCGGAGCTGGTATCCTGCACGTAATTGACTTTCTTCTCACCGGTCCAGCGAATCTCCGCCTTACAGCCGATCATGGGTGCGCTTTCAGCCTTGGCATCCACAATAAACCAATCCACCGGCGTGATCTCCAGCTCGTCGCTGTAATCGGTCTCGTCCCAAAAGGCCTCCCAAATGAACTGCTCTTCCAGCTGAAGCTTATTCACCGCCTGGGCGCGCAGTTCCATCCGCTTTTCCTCACTGATGGAGGCAATATACTCCCGGCTTTCATGGTCCAGGTAGGTGACTTTGTCCAGATCCACCGTGACCGGGATAAACGCAGCATACTCATCCAAAGTCAAAAGGCTTAGATACTGAATATCAGTCATATAAGCGGTAACTTCCACCATATCGGAATCCGCCGTAAAACCGATAGAGCTCTTGTCCAGCACAAGGGGCATAGAAACATCGCCGCCTCCATACTTGCTGGCCCGCGCCAAAGCGCTGCGAGCCTCCACCGCTATCCCGTGGGATACCGGCGTAGCTGTTTTCAGTTCCGGTTCAGCCGCCGAAGCTGAAATCCCAGTAGAGGAAATCAACGACAGAACCATAGATGCAGTTAAAAGACCAGACACGAGTCTGCGCATATGAGTCTGATTTTGTTGCACCTTTCATCACCCTTTGCTATGGAAAGTTTTGCGTTTGGGCATAGTACACCCAGTATTTTTATGATACCACATATTATGACACTAGTTGACGTAAAAATCAAGTATTTTTCCACATTTTTTACTTTCAATTTTTCTTTTAAGCGCAACGGTTTGATGGATTTTGTGACAGTTTTAGAACCATTTGCAGATAAAACCGTTTCTTTCCACTCTTTTGCACTAAGTTTTCCACATTATCTTTCAAAAATTATCCTTTCGTGTTACTCCAACGGTTTCAATGGATTTTCAGAAAAATATTTGTGTTACCTTTTACTTTATTTTCTGTCAACCGGTTTTATGGCAAACTCTTTCTGCTGCCACTCTATCTTGTGTTCGTCCTTCTGATCGTCCAAGTTTCTTTAATATATACGAAAAATGAGTGCCGGGTATAACCCGGCACTCATTTACTTGCTTTCCGCATTCAGCCCATACCCAGGCGCTCGATCTCCATCGCCCCACCGTATGTCGCAACTTGTAGTCCCTTGAAAACAAAAGGTTTTGATTGAAATGTCTACATTTTAAAACAGTCCTTTTCACGGTCCGCTTTACCATCTTTTGAGCATTCCTGACACACCAGTCTCCCCCCGCATTTGCAACGGTACCGCTCCGGATGCTCTGTCAATTTGGAAGCCCGGAATCGTTTGAAGATCATACCGCACCGCTGACAGCGGACCAAATAGCGGAAGGGCCGTGCCTCTCCCACCCCCATCTCCTCGCTGGTGGAACTGCGGGAAATGGCATACCCATAGGCCCGGTTCATCTTTTCCACATAGCTTTTCCAACGCTTCCCATGATTCCTGCATCCATAGCAAGTATGGAGCAGCTCGTGAGCCAGAGTCTCCCGGCAGCTCCGCTCCGGTCCCTCCGCTACCCGCTGGGCAACCTCAATGAGATATCTCCCTTCTTTATAGATGCAGCAGCCAAACCGGGTGGCTGCCCGACAGTTGATCCTCACCTTCGGATCAATCCGGTCGGAAAAGGGGATTTTTAGCTTGGCCGCCTCGGCCATCACTTCCCGGAGAAGAGCATCGCAGTCGTTCACTGCCCCTCCTCCTTCTGCGCCCGGATCCGTTCATTGAGATCATTCAGATAGACCCAGCGTTCCATTTTCTCTTCCAGCTTCCCCTCCAGTTCCACCTGCCGGCCCTGTAATTTTTCCAAAGCAAGGTAGTCGCTCCCCTGAAGCTCCTGCTCCTTTTTCACCTGATCGAGCTCCCCCTCCAGGGCGGCGATTTCCCCCTCGATGGTTTCAAATTCCCGCTGCTCCATATAGCTGAATTTCAGTTTCTCCTTCCCCTTCGGTTTCTCCTTTTTTCGAGTGTCTGTGTTTGTAGTCTTTTCTTTGATTATTTTTGTAGTCCCTTCTGCCGCAAAGGTTTCCATCCATTCGCTATATCCCCCCGGTGTCTCCGTCACGCTGCCGTTTCCGTCCACCAAGAAGGTCCGTCGAGCCATCTTATCCAGGAAGTACCGGTCATGGGAAACGGCCACTACCGCCCCAGGAAAGTTCTCCAAATAATCCTCCAATACCGTAAGGGTGTCAATGTCCAGATCGTTGGTGGGCTCATCCAGCAGCAGCACATTAGGCGCCGTCGCCAGGATGGAGAGAAGGAACAGCCGCCGCTTTTCCCCGCCGGATAATTTTCCGATGGGAGAATACTGCTGGTCCCCGGTAAAGAGAAATTGCTCCAAAAGCTGTCCGGCGGTGAGTGTCCCCGAAGCTGTCTCGATATAGTTGCCCACATTCTTCACGTAGTCGATGACCCGCTGGTCGGGGTCCATGGGCGGGTTCTCCTGAGAGAAATATCCGATCTTCACCGTCTCTCCCATTCCCACCCAGCCGGTATCCGGTTGGAGCCGTCCGGCAACCAAATTCAGCAGCGTTGATTTCCCGCTGCCGTTATTTCCAATGACGCCGATCCGGTCGGCACGGAGGATATGGCAGGAAAAATCCCGGATCACCTCCCGCCCATCAAAGGCCTTACTCACATGCTCCAGCTCAATGGTCTTTTTCCCCAGGCGGCTGGACAGGGCAGTCAACTCCACCCGTCCCCGCTCCTCAGGGGCCTCCTGCCCCTTAAGGGCCTCATACCGCTCCAGCCGCTCCCGGCTTTTGGTTCCCCGGGCCTTGGCTCCCTGCATCACCCATTGATATTCCCGGCGCAAAACGGACTGCCGCTTCCGCTCGCTGGCCCGGGCCATCTCCAAAAGCTCCGCCTTTCGCTCCAGATAGTCGGCATAGTTGCCCGTATAGAAAGTAAGCCCGCCATTTTCCACTTCCACCATCCGGCTCACCACCCGCTCCAGAAAATAGCGGTCGTGGGTCACCATAATGAGGGCACCCTTCCAGCGCTTCAAAAAATCTTCCAGCCAGGCGGTCATATGAGCGTCCAGATGATTGGTAGGCTCGTCCAGCAGCAAAATATCCGCCGGCCGGGTCAGCACCCTGGCCAGCGCCACCCGCCGCCGCTCTCCGCCGGATAGGGCGCCCATTTTTCGGGTGAAATCAGTGATCCTCAGCCGGGTCAGCACCGTTTTCACCTCATGCTCGGCCACCTCCCGGGCGGAATCATCCAGCCCGGCAAACACCTGCTCCAGAATCGTATTATCCGCCTCATATGCCGGATTCTGGGGCAGATACTCCAGCCGCACATTGGGGTCAGGCCGGACTGTTCCCCCTTCCGGCTCCTCCACTCCGGCCAGAATCTTCAGCAAGGTAGATTTCCCCGCTCCGTTTGCCCCAATCACGCCCAGCTTTTCTCCCCGGTCCAGATAGAGGCTCACATCCTCCAAAAGCACCCGCGCTCCCAGGCTCCGGGTGATATGCTCCGCCGACAGCAGCATTTTTTCGCCCCCCTTATTCCTATTTCTTTATTATATAAGAAACGCCTCCGTTTGAAAAGTGCTCTTTCTTCGGTAAATGTCAAGAAGAATTTTGACAGTGTAACACAAAAAATTGAAGATCAGCCCGGCAGCTGAAGGCGAAATGTGTGACAATCTGCAATCGCCAAAGGGCGGGTATCATAGTGTTCCCATGGAGTCAAGGGCCGGGTAGTAAAATCACAGGGACCGGTCTAGGGACTGGTCCCTGTGATTTTCTCCACCCTTAAACCCTTGACACCATGTTCCCACCATGAAAAAAGTAATCAACATAGCTCGCGAGCGAGCTATGCTGCGCTAAATTTTCATCATGGGAGGACAAGGGAATGAAAGACAAGTTGCGTGCGCTGATCTGCCGGTGGTTAGACTGGGCATACCGATGCTGGGGCCAGGAGGACCGTTGCGGGTCCTGCTGGGACAAACAGAATTGCCCAGGAGCCGGAACAGGCGTAGCCTGGCCATGCCCATACTATCGGAAGGAGGATATCTAACATGAGGAAATTATTGACCGTCAGATTTAAGCAACTGACAGTGGATCTCAGCAGAGGTATAGATTATAACCTGGACGATCTGGTAGAATCCCAATACCCAAAAGGATGTGTGACCTTATGCCAAGAGAAGATCCAAGCCATTGTCAAAGAACTGGGCTATCAGACTTGTGAAAGTTGCACCAACGAAGGCGACGGCTGCCACATCGTCCTAACGGTGAAAAGAATAGTTCACCAAAGTGAAATCAGGCAGATATGCAACACCGCACTGGACAAGCTCCTGGAGAAATACCGAAATTCCATTCCTCGCAAAGCGGCCACCGATGCCATCTATCAGATTAGCACCGAGCTGACAAAGGAGGAATAACCATGGCGGCGAAGAACAACATCCGCAGCATCCGCTTTAGTGACGACACCCTGGAGGCCATAGAGGCCCAGGTGGGCCGGAACTTTACGGAGAAATTTGAGAACATGGTGACCCGCTGCCTATGGGAGCTGCCGGCGGCAGAGCAGAAGCTAAAGGTTCTGGAGGGCAAGATCCAGGATAAGCGCAAGCAGCTCATCCAGCTGGAGGAGCAGATCCGCAAGCTGAAGACCCTGGGATCCCAGCTGGACTATTTCGAGGAAGTCTTCCAGCGGACCATCCAGACCTGGGAAGTGTAACACAAATCACATCCGGATCGCCGGCGCCGGCGAGAAAAGATGTGTTACAATATAGCCGTCCCCGGCACTTGCTGGGGGCGGCAACTGTTTAAGGTCAGAAACTTTAATGCACAGAAAGGGTGCAGGGGGATGACGAAAAAACAGCACTATATGACCCGGGATGAACGGTATAAATTGGAAGCATATCTGGAAAGTGGGAAAGGAGTATCCTGGATCTCCAAACAGATGAATTTTTCCCGGCAAACTATCTACAACGAAATCAAACGAGGCCTATGCGAACAGGTGAAAGAGCGGAGTGGGATCTACCGGGACGAGCTGCATTATTCTGCAGATAAAGCCCATCAGGTCCACAAGTACAACCAGACGGCCAAGGGCCGGCCCATCAAGCTGGGGAACGACTATGCCCTCGCCGAGTTCCTGGAGCGGAAGATCATCCGGGACTGCTATTCACCTGCTGCGGCGTTAGCTCAGGCCCGGAAGGAGGGCTTTGCAACCAGCGTTTGTACAGCCACCCTATACAGCTACATAGAGAAAGGGGTTTTCCTACAGCTCTCCAACAAACATCTATGGATCAAGAGCCACAAGAAAAAGCCAGGCTCCCGTCCGACGCAACGGATCGCACATCCCAAACTCCCATCTATCACCGATCGACCGGAGTACATCAACCAACGCCTGGAGCCAGGACATTGGGAAATGGATCTGGTGGTAGGCAAAGCTGGGAGCCGGGCTGTGCTGCTCACCTTGACCGAGCGCCGGAGCCGGCAAGAGATGATCTTCAAACTGCCAGACAGAAAGGCTGCCACGATCCGGGCCGTCTTCGACAGGCTGGAGGCCACAACACCGGATTTTCGACGCCGGTTCAGGTCCATCACCACGGACAACGGCAGCGAGTTTTTGAAGTACGAAGAGCTGCGGCAATCCATACACGGTGGAACTCGTTTTGACGTCTACTACTGCCACAGCTATGCAGCCTGGGAGAAAGGCACAAATGAGAACCACAACCGGATGATCCGAAGATGGTTCCCCAAAGGGACCAATTTTGAAAAAGTCAGTAAAAAGAGGATAGCTGAGATCCAAGCATGGATGAACAGCTATCCCCGGAAAGTATTAGGCTGGAAGAGCCCGGATGAAATGGCTGCATGATCGTAACACAAGAAGATCTTCAGATCGAAGATCCTGGATCTGACTTTGTGTTACAGGTTGGAGGGGACCCCGGCGGGCCTGAAGGCCGTCGCCGGGGCCCCTCCCATACTCTCACTTCTTATTCCTTCGTTTCTGCGCCTTCAGCCACTTCCTGGAGGGCTTGGCGATCCCCTCCATATTAGTGGGCTGATTGCACTGAAGCGCCAGGATCTCATCCTCACTCATCATATCACCCTCGGCCATAGACTTTTTCAGATTGCCTACACAAGCCAGGGTATCATAGGCAGCATAATCACTGTTTCGGACAAACCAGCAGCTCCGCCCTATGGGAGTTAGTAACATGGTATTGGAGGCATTCTCCATCTCCCAGGCGTCATAGATATTTTGCCGCTGGAACCGCCATAGCTTATCACAATCCACTACATAGCTTGTCACCTGACGAAGCAGCGCGTCCACGTGGCCGAAACGCTGGGCGGTATAATAGAGACTGATATGATAATGACGACAAGTAAGTAAGGTGTTAAGAAAAAGAGGATCTATATTAGTCTTAAAATTCCGGGAGTTCATCTGGACACTGAATTCATCCCCCAGCACCAGAGTGATGGTAAGAGTATCATTTTCATCATCTTCTGCCCGGTTACGCTCGGCACACAGGACCACCTGCTCCAGGCTGATGAGATCCTCATAGGGGATCTGCAGCGCCACGTTGGACAGGACCTTCACACGCTGGATTACGAACTTTTTCCGGCGATCACACCAAACGGTAAGACCGTCATATCTCTCATACGCACTTACCACCTTATGGACAGCGGAAAGGGTCTTTCCCCGACCAAAAAGGCCCACATAGGCCACAAGCTCACCAGTGGGACACAGATTACCCTTTTTACGCTGCAGGTATTGAAACAGATCCAGGACACCATACCGGACCACCGAAACCGGATGGGTAACGACACAGCGAAAAACTGGGAACATCACCAGCAGGACCACAAAAATAATCAGGAGTATAGCGCCCATCAGAACCTCCGCACACTCAGTAAAGCCCGGACAATAGCGGCGATCAGGCGAAAAACCACCGATACCAGGAACATACCCACAGCCACGGTGAGCAGGTAAGGGATCAACTCCGCCATATTGGTAGGCGGGGTACTATCCACCCCAATGATCTGAAAGAATTGAGCAACAACGGCAGCCATCAGAATCCCCCCTTAAAAAACCAGATAATCGTGCAGGCAAAACCGGCCAGGAAAAACAGCAGCAAAAAACCTTCCGTTACGGTATACTCGGAAAACGGGGTTTCCAGGAAGAGCCGGGCACCGGTGACGATCTCCTCGGAGATCCCTTCCGTCAAAATATCAGTCATGAGACAACAAACCTCCAACAAAAGCAAGTATCAGACCGGCTACGCCGGTCCAGAGAAATACATCCCACATGGAGAAAGTGAAACCATATAGAGTAAACTCCACCTGGAAGACGGAAAGTGTAGCGGCAAACATGGCCTTGAAAACTTCCATCAGTCAAACACCTTCTTTTTGATGATAACTCCAACCACGGTCATCAGAATACTGGTCGTCAAAATGGTGATCCACTCCGGAGGAATGAAAGGAAACAAAGCGGACACCAGAGCCAGGAAGCCGGTGAAGATCCCAATGATCCCATCTTTGAAGCTATCCAGGATCTCAGTAAAACCGCCCAGAGAATTTACGATCCTGGTAAGGAATAAAACCACACCGTTCAAAAGTCCGTTGACGGCGTCCAGAATCAGGCCGCCGATCCCACCCAGCAAGTCACCAATAAATGAAAACACTGGCACCACCTCCTCAGAGAAGAACTTTCTTGATGAACAGACCCAAACCCAGGAACACCAGAGCCAAAGAAATGAGGGTAGAGATCTCCGGAGGGATGATCCCAAAGAAAGCGCCGAAGAAATCCACGTACTCGCCGCCGAAGCCTTCCACCGCTTCGGCCTTTTCTTTGAAGTAATCTCCCAGGGCACCAAAGCCGGCTATAGCCTCCTTAGCGAGATCCAGGATCCAGTCAATCAACCCACCTACCAGATTCCCCAGAGACTCAAAGAGCTGCTGGATCAGCTTTGTGAGAGTAGAGCCACCCTCAGAGCCGGGCGGTCCGGTCCGGGAAAAATCCTTATGCTGCACACCGCACCGAGTACAAGTATAGAGATCATAGCCGGCCTGCAGCACGTTGCCCTCACCATCCAACTCATCCGGGATGGAGTCGTCCATCACCCAATCATGACCCAGGGCCTCCAGCTCAGCGGTATAGACATCCCCGCATTTGGAGCAGGTATAAAGAGCGGTGCCGGTGAGGGTGCAGCCGGGCCGGGTCATGATCTTCTCCCGGTATGTATGCGCACAGTTTTCCTCGACTGGGGGAAATAAGACCGTTCCCCCTCCGCTGCCACTGGACAGAGCTTTCTCTAACCACGCTCGGAAGTCAAGCCATTGGGCCTTCCACCAGTTCCAAAAACCATAGTCTGAGGAGATGGGCGGGGTGACCTCGTTACCTGGACCCTCTGAGGAAGTCACGTCCCACATATCCTGGAGGGTGACAAGGTCAAAGGCATAGATGGGGATCCAGCGCTTGCCGGTCCACCAACGGGCGTTGGTCTGCTCCCAGGCTTGTCCATTGTAGATGTAGACACCGGAGATCCGGGAGCCTTCCACGGGGAACCAGACATCACCACGCTCTGGGAAAGTGGGCCGGACACCGCCAACAGTATAGCCCTTGACCGGGATGTCCGACTGAATGGCAGCGGTATTGGGTTGGAGCTCGTCCGAGGAGTAGACGGCGGTGACGTGCTTATGATTGGTGTTGGCCTGGGTGCCGGGAACGATCTCCAAATATACGAGATCCACAGGACCGTATCCCGGAGCAAGGCCAAATGCCAAATATTGATACCATGAATCAGCAGATGAATCTTCCCAATAAGTGAAACCAGAACGGATACGAAATGAAATTGGACCACAGGTTATTACATTTGAAGCATTAGAACCCCAATTAGTGGCAAGCTCTGGAATAGTGACTGTTCCTGAATAAATTGTCCCATCGCTCAGGACAAAAGAAACGGTATAATCACCAAGATACATCTTTTTCTTCCAATTCGTTCTACTTCCTTCATAGCTCAAAAAGGGAACAAAAAGATTTTCGGAACGTGCCAAGGAAGAAAAATAGTAAGCCGAACCCGATTGAAGTGTATCAATAGATGAATTAAGGCCACAGTTTACAGTACAAAATGTATCATTGACATAAAAATTTTGAGACTGAATTCTAACCATTGAATTCAAAGACGGATATGAAGCATGGTAGCGTGATCCGCTCGTAGAAGCAGTTACAACAGGGACATAACCACTTGACATATCCAATACAAAAATAGGTTTAAACGTCGTATCCCACTCCCAATGCTCCTCTGCAATGGGAAAAGCGCCATCCGGCAGCACCAACACACTATTGGTATCATAGGGCACAGCGGTAGGGGTATAGGCAGCGCCACCCTGGGTGACAGCAAAATTGACGAAGCGCATTTCATCCAGCATGGCATAGGCCTTACTGGCTGGGCCCAGATGGAAGACGATCTGATTGGTGAGCACACTGGACAGAGCCACAGAGGCCAGCTTCACGCCGTTATGGTAGATGTGCAGGGTACCCTTATTCCGGACCAAAGCCAGCTCCTGCCAGGTACCTACGGAGAGATCTCCAACCTTCGTGCCGCTGCCGTTATAGAGGGCATGCTCAGACCACTGGAGGAGCTTCTGACCGCCAATGGTGAGATAATTGTCCATGTTGGTGGAGGTAGTGGCGCTGTTCTGGTAGTACCGCCACTGGAGAGAGAAGTCCCCGGAGCCGATATTGGAGGGCAGGGTAATGGTAAAGTCATGGGTCTTTTCGTCCAGGTAAAGAGCACCGTTGAAAGCATTGCTCTCCATATAGGTGATACTGGCGCCGGTATTCCAGGTGAAATCACCTTGGGTAGACCAATAGGAGGAATCATTGGTATTGCCGTCAAAGTGGTAGAGAGCCCGGAGGGAGGTATCCGTAGCAGAGCGTTTATAATTCACCACATCATTGAACTGAAAGGACAGGCCGGCAATGTCCTCCTCGGTGAGATCAGCGGAGGAGCGGCCATCCGGCAGCTCATAGTAGAGGACCCATTCTTTGGGCTGGTACTCCGCCGTAGAGCCGATATAGGTCACATAGGTATTATTGTAGGTGTACTGGATGTTGTAGGTGTAGTAGTTATACTCATAGTAATTGTTGGTCTGCTTGATGTCGTAGGCATTGACGGTGTAGGAGCGGTTATCAAAATCAAAACTGACATCGTCAATGTTAAGTTCAAACAGGGAACCCAATTCATCCACAAGGGTCAACTTGCCGTTAGTAAGATCAAGGACCTTGGAATTGTCCTCATTGTGAGTAATATTCTCCGCAACTTCAACCTTCTCACCGTCTTTATTTTCTACGACGATAGGAGGTCGAGACTGTTCAACAGCAGATGTTTCCTTTTTTACCGTAGCCACATAAGGAGAATATTTCTCAACGTATCCTTTACCTACCACATACTCCAAGTAAGCCCGGGTATAAATTTTAGGCCATTGTCCCTTTGTGGCGACATATTCATAATCAATTCCATTAATACGGATGACACGAATTTCCAAATCATTCATGCCGGCAGAATCCTTATGTTCAGAAACAAAATTGTCTAAGGCAGAACGAGTAACAGTATTTACCCGATCAAAAGACTCACGAGCATCGCGCCAAACGCCTTCACCATCTAAACATGTGACAGACGAAAAACCATAACCTTTTTGGTAATTTTCATCGGTAATATAAGGGAAATTGCCATTTTTATCAATGACCCAAGCGCCACCATCATAAAAGCGAAAACGCCAAGGGCTTCCCAACATTTGATCATCTTGGCATAAATAAATACGCATATCATAAGGAATAGTACCATTATAAAAAGCTACAGCTTTTTCAAGAGTTTCAATAGCCCCACTATTCTGAGTAAGAAACTTACTAAACCACTGCCCTTCTTCATAACGCCTCTGAAGTTCGTTCATAGTCCGAAGCTGAGTTACAGGACCAATATGATCAAACTCAAAATCCACAGCATAGCGTATTTCATTTTGCAAAGTAGGAAAAATCTCTAATGCTTTAGCAAGGACAGAAACAGAAGAATTTTCTACGACCGCATAAGAAGGTACAACCAACACAGACAATGAAAGGACCATTACCAACACCAAAGATACCATTTTTTGAATGTGCACTTTCAAAAAAATCACCACTTTACAAAGGGTTTTGTTTATGATATGGTAAGGAAAAAGGAGGTTTTACCAATGAAATTCAAAGTTGCTATTATTGGACTTTTAACCGCTATCCTGGCCGTTTGTTGTTTTACATCCATTAAACTCATACAAGAGACAGAAAGAGAAAAGAAAGCACTTATAGCCATAACAGAAGGATTGATAGAAATAGATAACTCAAGCGGCTGGAAAGGGTTTAATGAAGCATGGCAAATACTAATGGGTTACACAAAATAAAATAAGAAGAAGTATCCCGGCGTATAATCTCAGCGGTCAGCGCCGGGATATTTGTAACACAATTCCTGGAGCCGGCAAGCTGGATCCGGAGAGAAGCCGTGTTACAGTTTCCCCCGTTTCTCAAACTCGCTGCAGGTGATCCGCTGGGCAAGCTGCTGCTCTTTCAAGACCTTCACCTTTTCACAAACTTCATAATATTTACAATGAGGGCAAGTCTTCTTGCGCTTACGGAGCCGCAGAAACTGAAGGAAGCGGGCCCAAAGATAAAGCGTAGCAGCAAGCCAGATCATGAAGAAAGCCAACATGGGAATATTCATAGTAACACTCCTTTCATTTCCTGCTGGCCCGGAAGAACTCCCAGACCAGATAAAGAACCACAGCCATGAGAAAACCGGAGAGGATCAAGACCATCACCGGCTGGGTGAGCATAGCAGAGAAGACAGAAGAAAATAGAGACAACGCCCCGGAGAGGAACGAGTTAAGCCCGGCCCAGGTGGCGGGATGATCGATTTCATACCACATAAGACACCTCGAAAATGTGAGGGAGCAGGGACCACCCTGCTCCCTCGCTGTTTGTTTGAGCCTCACTTAGAAGCTCTCCGCAACTTGCGGAAAAGGGCAATGCCGGTACCAATAACACTGGATGCCAAAAACAGGGTCAACAGGGGATTAGCAGTCATCAGGGTGAAGACATCCCCGACCAGGGTCGTAAGAGTACTGGTCCCCGCCAGGATAGCATCCATGCCGGTTTTTGCGACTTCAGTCGTCAAACCTCCTCCTTTCTTGTAAGATGATCATGACACAAGCCCTATTACCGGGCATGGGTGCGGGGCTGGGAATTGAACCCAGGGCTCCGGAAGACGAGACCGGTATGTTACCACTACACTACCCCGCGATATAGGATGTAACACAACTTCCGGCGCCGGCGAGCTGCTGCAGCGCCGAAACTGTGTTACGTTTTTCAATTCTTCACAGACAGATGGACCATCAGAGCAAGCCGGCACTTTTCGCAGCGCTCCTCCAGCTCGTCCTCACACAACTCATCCGGCCATTTGCAGATCTCATCACAGGCAAATTGCATGATATCTTCGGCCTTATAGCCAATAGGACTACGTTTTCTCATTCGCAGATCCTCCCAATGTAAATGTTTTGAACTCCTGGACCATCTGGTCATATTTTGGATTTCTCTTGGTGGTCCTCTTTTTGAGCAGGTCCATAAACCCATCCACGCCGGTGATCTGGATCAGAGCGTCAATGGCGTTACCGGCCTGATTGATTACATACTTCTGGCAGCGATCAAGATTGTATTCCAACCCTGGTTCTGCATAGATGTGGATCGCCCTGGCATTACAAAGGAACTCTCCCCAATAGGGCTTGATGGGCCAACGCCATTTGTTGCTGTCTCCATCCATCGGCTCAACAAAGCGTAAGTAGTTGATTACCACGCCACAATAGGCCTCACCGACCGGCATTTCAAGCTGTGCAAAGGCGATAGCCCGTTCACGCCGGAGCTGAAGCTCACAGCGGACCCAGTGTTCACCTGAAGCACAATTCCGCTCCGCTGCCTTGTCGTAGATCCGGATCAAGACGTCAGACTGAGGGGACCCGAATTGAAGTGTTTGGCCTTTGCTGCTCTCCAGGATCTCCCAATAGTCAGACTTGCTGACGTATTCCTTGAACCGGGTATCCTGGATGATCTGATTGATATCCAGCGTACCTGTATGATCGTCATAGGCTACATCCAGACGGGTGATATTGGCACCGTGGGCATAGAGAAAGAAAAAGAGCTGTTCCCATTTATCTTCCCAGGTAGTCAATGTCTCGAAGGCCCGGCAGCCTTGGCCGGACATCTCACACCAGATACCCATATCAGGCCGACCATTGTAGTGGATAGAGATGCCGTTAAAATAGAGCCGCTCCTGGTAACCACGGGCGCCCTTTATCTGCTCCCAGGGTATTTCCTTCAAGCCAAGTAGATCCACGATCACGTGGGGATTATCCCGCTTCAGGGTAAAAGAGAGCCAGTCATAGAGTATAATATCCCCCTCCATAACGGCTCCCCCCTTAGAACTTTTTTAAGGTCTTCTGTAGGTACTACCCCCCTGTTAGCGGGGGGGGCCTCCCCGGGGAGCGACCCCGGGGAGGTTTTTCGTGCTTAAAACGTGTTTTTACTCGGCCTGTTCAATGGCCTTCCCTGGGCCATCCAACACCGCCATTTGAACCCGGCCCCGATCATCGAAAAAGAGCGTTACCGGATCTCCAGGCTCCAGACCGGCCCAGACTTCACCAAGGCACTTTTTCTTCTCTGCCTTAAAGCCGAAGGCCGTATAGTCCTCCGAGGTCCAAGTGCTGACAGGAGAAAGTACGTACATATTGAAGTACGGACGCTTCTCATGATCGTCAGTCTCCATATTGCCTTTTGCCCAGCCCAGGAATACATATCCTGGATACGCCTTGTCAATGATGATCTTACCGTTTGTGTTGTCTCTGCCCATATAGAGCCTTCCTTTCTGGGGATCTACCCCCTGTAAAAATTAGACAGTCGGACCATGCCGACTGTCCAATTACATATTAAAACCTGCCAAGTGCTCTTTCTTCTGAAATTTTCCTTGACATTTCAGCTTTTCTGGGGTATATTATGAATGTATCTTAAAATGCATGAATTGATAGCCACCGGTGTATGTCAGTTTCCATTTTGACTTACGCAGGGGTTTTTCTTTTTTTGCGGCGGGATAACATCTTCTTAGGAGGTTCATTCACATGAATCACGGTACTGTCAAATGGTTTAACAACGAAAAGGGCTTCGGCTTCATCTCCAACGACGACGGCAGCGGCGACGTGTTCGTCCACTTCTCCGCCATCCAGGCCGAGGGCTTCCGCACTCTGGCTGAGGGCCAGAAGGTCTCTTACGACACCGAGCCCGATCCCAAGGATCCTGGCAAGCTGCGCGCTGTCAACGTGGTGGCCGAGTAATTATACTCAAGCATAAAAAGAACGCCCTGTTTTCAACAGGGCGTTCTTTTTTATATTTTTGTCAGCTCCGGCAAGTGCCGTTCATAGACGATGCTCTGGGCCGGACAGTTCACCCGCACCATAGCTTCATTATCAAAAAGGAGGCTCACCGTTTTGGTAAATGCGGTGGTCTCCATCTCTTCTTGTATTTCCAGGCTGGCCCGATATCGGGCCA
>JAAWPV010000003.1 GCA_022800215.1 Oscillospiraceae bacterium
TCCCCCCGAAGCAGAACCAGTCAAAGAGTTAGCATTCGCAGGGGTTTCCGGGGATGGCAGTCGTACGGGTCACATGTTCAAGAAGATGATCGAGGCCTACGAGAACGGCATGAAGTAAATTTCCCCCGCAGGGACGAGCCTGTCGCCAATCGGCGATGGGCTCGTCTTTTTTCTCCGCTCCGCCTTGTTTTTCCCGACAAGAACAGGTATAATGTAAACATCCAAAGCCCAAATTTTGTGATGAGTCATCACAGACATAAAGGAGAGAATATCATGACCAATATCTGGCACGACGTGGACCCCAAACGTATCTCCCCGGAAGACTTTCTGGCCGTTATCGAGATCCCCCAGGGCAGCAAGAAAAAGTATGAGCTGGACAAATCCACCGGCCTCATCATCCTGGACCGCATTCTCTACACCTCCACCCACTACCCCGCCAACTACGGCTTCATCCCCCGGACTTACGGCGACGACGGCGACCCCCTGGATGTGCTGGTGCTGTGCTCCGAGGTGCTGGACCCTCTGACGCTGGTACGCTGCTACCCCATCGGCTATATCTCCATGTTGGACGGCGGTAAAAACGACGAGAAGATCATCGCCATCCCCTTTGCCGATCCTACTTACAACGGCTACAAGGACATCTCCGAGCTGCCCGACCATATCTTTGAAGAGATGGGCCACTTCTTCACCGTCTACAAAAACCTGGAGGGCAAGGACACGGTGGCCGGCGACACCAAGGGCCGGGAGGAGGCCCAGCAGGTCATCCGGGCCGCCATCCAGAACTACAAGGACAATTTCTGCTAAAAAGCGGGGAAATTTAAGAAAATCTTTCTTTTCCTTCCCCTCCATTTGTGTTATCCTAATATACATAAATGCCGCAACAGAAGGAGCATTCTATGAGCCAATACAACTATCTCATCATCGGCGCCGGTTTTGCCGGGGCGGTGTGCGCCCGGCGGCTGGCCGAGGGCGGCAAGAAGGTGCTGGTGCTGGAGCGCCGCAGCCACATCGGCGGCAACGCCTATGACTGCCTGGATGATTCGGGCGTCCTCATCCACCAGTACGGCCCCCACATCTTCCACACGGGCAACAAGGAAGTTTTTGACTTCCTGTCCCGGTTCACCCAATGGCGGGAGTATCAGCACCGGGTGGTGGCCAACATCCCCGACGGCAAGGGCGGGCGGATGCAGTATCCCGTGCCCTTCAACCTGACCTCTCTGGAGACCGCTTTCGGTCAGGAGGAGGGCAAGCGGCTGGGCGACAAGCTCATTGCCGCCTACGGGGCGGAGAAGAAGGTCACCATTCTGGAGCTGCGGCAGAATCCCGACCCCGAGATCGCCGCCATCGCGGACTATGTGTACGAGCACGTCTTCGTCCACTACACCATGAAGCAGTGGGGCCAGACCCCGGAGGAGATCGACCCCAACACCACCGCCCGGGTGCCTGTCTTCCTCAGCCGGGACGACCGGTATTTCCAGGATACTTACCAGGGGATGCCTCTGGAGGGCTACACCAAGCTCTTTGAGAATATGCTGGACCACCCAGGCATCACCGTGGAGCTGGGCGTGGACGCCCTGAAACGGCTGGAGCTGGACGGCGGCGCCATCCTCCTGGACGGCCAGCCCTTCTCCGGCCAGGTCATCTTCACCGGCCAGGCCGACGAGCTCTTCGGCTTCCAATTCGGCCCCCTTCCCTACCGGACCCTGGACTTCCGGTTTGAGACCCTTCCCCAGGACGCTTTCCAGACCCACGGCACGGTGAACTACACGGTGGATGAGCCCTACACCCGTATCACCGAGTTCAAGCACCTCACCGGGCAGGTCAAACCGGGGGTCACCACCATCATGAAGGAGATCTCCAAGGCCTACACCGGGACGGAGGGCGAGACCCCCTACTACGCCATCATCAACCCGGAAAACAACGCCCTTTACGCCAAATACAAGGCCGAGGCCGACAAGTTCCCCAGGCTCCATCTGCTGGGCCGGCTGGCGGAATACAAATACTACAATATGGACGCCATTGCGGGCCGTGCCCTTGCCCTGGCGGACGAGCTATTGGGAGATTAAGGCCGGGCGGTTTTGGAACTCGCCCCTACAAGGAGAATGATTATGGAAAAGATACTGACCTTTGCCGTTCCCTGCTACAATTCGGCGGCTTACATGGACCACTGCGTGGAGACCCTGCTCACTGCCGGAGAGGACATTGAGATCATTTTGGTGGACGACGGCTCCACCAAGGACGAGACCCCTCAGAAGTGCGACGAGTGGCAGGAGAAATACCCTGACATCATCCGGGCCATCCACCAGGAGAACGGCGGCCACGGGGAGGGCGTGAACCAGGGCCTCCGCAACGCCCGGGGTATGTACTATAAGGTGGTGGACTCGGACGACTGGCTGGATGGGGAGGCCCTTCAGAAGGTGATGAATAAGCTCCGGGAGTGCGCCCAGTGGGCCAAACCCCTAGACCTGCTCATTGCCAACTACGTCTATGAACACGTGGAGGACAACACCCGGAAGGTCATGAGCTACAAAAACGTATTCCCCCTGGACAAGGTCTTCACCTGGGAGGAGATGGGCCGGTTTCTACCCTCCCAGTACCTTCTGATGCACTCGGTGATCTACCGGACCCAGCTTTTGCGGGACTGCGGGCTGGAGCTTCCCAAGCACACCTTCTATGTGGACAACATCTTTGTCTACCAGCCCCTGCCCAATGTGGAGAGCATCTACTACATGGACGTGGACCTCTACCGCTATTTCATCGGCCGGGCAGACCAGTCGGTGAACGAGAAGGTGATGATGGGCCGGATGGACCAGCAGCTCCGGGTCACCAAGCTGATGATCAAGGCCCGGGACCTGAAGGAGATCAAGAGGACCCAGCCCAAGCTGGCCCGGTACATGACAAGCTACCTTTCCATGATGATGACCATTTGCTCCATCTTCCTCAACATGGACGGCTCCCCCGAGGCTCTGGGCAAGAAGACCGAGCTGTGGGAGTTCCTGCGCACCGTGGACCCCGCCCTCCATCACAAGCTGAAGTACCGCGCCCTCTCCGCTGTGGGTGTCATCCCCGGCTACCGGGGCCGGGTGCTGTCGGTGAACCTCTACCGCATCGCACAACGGATATATAAATTTAACTGAGAAGCGCGGAGAACAGGTCAGCCGAGGGGATAGCGCCGGAGCGGAGCGAAATATGCGGTGGGGCAAAGCCCCAGAGCAGATTTTGCGCAGTCGGAGAAGCTATATCCCGAGGCGTCCTGACCTGTTCGCAGCGTGACAGCCCAGGAGGACACCAAAATGTCACAGATCACCAAGCAGGCTTTGGGAGACGCCCTGCGGCATTTTCTTGCCCAAAAGCCCCTCAATAAAATCACCATCAGCGACCTCACCGACCACTGCGGCATCAGCCGCATGACCTTCTACTACCACTTTGAGGATATCTATGACCTGGTGATCTGGTGCTGTACCGAAAACATTTCGAAGGTCCTGGATACAGAGAACCTCCGGGAGACCTGGCAGGAGGGCTTTCTCGGCATTTTCCATATCATGCAGGAGGATAGGACCCTTGTCCTCAATGTGTTCCGGGTCATGGGCCGGGGACAGATGGAGCAGCTTGCGGCCCCTCTCATCCACCAGGTCGTTTCCGGGGTCATTGAGACGGAGAGCCGTCCTTACCACATCTCCGAAGAGGACAAGGCCTTTGTCACCCGCTGCTACGGCTATGTATTCAGCGGGGTGATCCTGGATTGGATCCAGAACGGCATGACCGTAGATCCCGCCGCCATCGTCAAGCGGCTGGACACCCTTCTGGGCGGCAGCATCCCCTTGGCCCTCTCCCACTTCTCCGACAAAATTTGACAAAAGGGCCGGCGTGATAAAATTTTTATCACGCCGGTTTTTTTGTTCATTGCCTCACTATGCGCAAATCAGGTATCATGACAGCAGACCGGATCGGTCCAACATCACAAGGAGATGAACTGTCATGATTTCCAACCGCGTAACAAAGCTGGGACTGAAAACCGCCTTCAGCTATATTGAAAAAGACCCTGAGGCCAATCTGCCCAAGCTGATGGAGTGGGTGGACAAGCTGGCAGGGGACGGCCCCAACAGCTTCCCGGAGCAGCGGGAGGCCTTCCGCACCGTCATAAGCGACCCGGAGAACAATATGTACCGGCTCATCATGAACGTATTTCAGGACGTGGACCGGGAGGTTTTGAAGGCCACCTTTGAAAACTTTTTCCTCAACGCCAACCTCATCGGCTGGCCCATCCAGGAGGAGATGCGGGAGAAACACGGCTGCAACATCCCCTGGGCCATCCTGCTGGACCCCACCTCCGCCTGCAACCTCCACTGCACCGGTTGCTGGGCGGCAGAGTACGGCAACAAGCTGAACCTGACCCTGGACGAGATCGACTCCATCATCATCCAGGGCAAGCGGCTGGGGGTCTATATGTACATCTACACCGGCGGGGAGCCCATGGTCCGGCACAAGGACCTGATCACCCTCTGCGAGCGGCATCCGGACTGCCAGTTCCTCTGCTTTACCAACGCCACCCTCATTGACGAAGCCTTTGCCAAGGAAATGCTGCGGGTAAAGAACTTTATCCCCGCCATCTCCCTGGAGGGCTTTGAGATGGCCACCGACGGCCGCCGGGGGGAGGGCGTCTACCAGAAGGTTCTGAAGGCCATGGCCATTCTGAAGGAGAACCGGCTTCCCTTCGGCATCTCGGCCTGCTACACCAGCCAGAATCTCGGCTCCATCGCCTCCCCCGACTTTATCGACCACATCATCGAGCTGGGGGCCAAGTTCATCTGGTACTTTCACTACATGCCCGTGGGCAACGACGCGGTGCCTGAGCTGATGCCCGACCCCCGGCAGCGGGAGACCATGTACCGCCGGATCCGGGAGATCCGTGCCACCCAGCCCATCTTCGCCATGGACTTCCAGAATGACGGGGAGTACGTGGGGGGATGTATCGCCGGGGGGCGGCGGTACCTCCACATCAACGCCAACGGGGATGTGGACCCCTGCGTGTTCATCCACTACTCCAACTGCAACATCCGGGAGCAGTCCCTCTTGGAGTGCCTCCAGTCCCCCATCTTCATGGCCTACCACGACGGCCAACCCTTCAACGACAACCACCTGCGCCCCTGCCCCATGCTGGAGAATCCCGAATTGCTCCGTGAGATGGTGAAAAAGACCGGAGCCCACTCCACCGACCTGGAATCCCCCGAGACGGTGGACCACCTCTGCGACAAATGCGTCAGCTATGCCCAGTCCTGGCAGCCCGAGGCCGACCGGCTCTGGAAGGCCAGCCACCCCGAGCGTCAGGAGTGAAAGCAGAAAATGGATATCAAGATCCTCACCGACTCCACCTGTGACCTGCCCCGGGAAGTGATGGAAGAGTACGATATCAGCGTCATCCCCCTTCACATCAACCTGGGGGAGCGCTCCCTTCTGGATGGGGAGGAGGTCACACCCCAGGATATCTTTGCCCATGTAGCTGCCGGCGGGGAGCTTCCCTCAACCGCGGCGATCAACCTTTCCCGGTTCCAGGAGGCCTTTGCCGGATACGCTTCCGGTCATGATGCCGTCATCTGCATCACCATCGGAAGCGGCTTTTCCAGCTGCTTTCAGAATGCCAGCGCAGCAGCCGGGGACTTTTCCAACGTCTATGTGGTGGATTCCCAAAAACTCTCCGCCGGCCAGGGCATCGCGGCCCTCTCCGCCGCCCGGATGGCTCGGCAGGGCCTTTCGCCAGAGGAGATCCTGCCCCGGCTCCAGACCCTCATATCCAAAATTGACACCAGCTTCATTCTGGACAGGCTGGATTACATGAGCAAGAGCGGACGCTGCTCCTCGGTGGCCGCCCTGGGGGCCAACCTTTTGAAGCTCAAGCCCTGCATCGAACTGAAGGACGGTCAGATGACAGTGGGAAAAAAGTACCGGGGAGCTATGCCCAAAGTGATGCGCCAGTATGTGTGGGACCGGCTGGAAAAGTATGAGAAACAGCAGGAAACGGAGGTCTTTGTGACCCATCCTCCTGCCAACCCCGACGCCCTTCTTGCCACCTGGGAGGCTCTGGCGGTGGACGGACGCTTTCATAAAATCTGGGACGCGGACGCGGGCTGCACCGTGGCCTGCCACTGCGGCCCGAATACCATTGGTATTATCTTTCTTCCCGCCCAGGAAGAAAACCCCTCCATATATACCTGAAAACACCCCCTGATGTGGTACGTTTGGGTACAACAAATTTATAAACTTTTTGTAAATTCATCCTTTTCAGGTCCCATAAAGGGGCAACCTATGAAGGGCAGAGTCATTTTTCGCCGCCAAAAAGGCAGACGGAACAAGCGGATAAATTTTTTCTTAACGTTCCCTTAAGTTTGCTCCCAACCCCTTGCATCCTCTTTTTTCTGTGCTAAAATAGAATTGGTCAAAGAAAAGAGAAACAGAGAGAGGATGTGAGTGGATGAAGCTCATTCAACTGGTCGAGTGGTGCAACAGTGCCATCGCCCTGACCTTTACCGTACTTTTCTTCTATCAGGTCATCTATCTGGCCGTGGGTCTCTGCCGCCGGCACTGGCGGGACACCCATCAGCCCTCCCGGCTGCGCCGGTACGCCGCTCTTATCTCCGCTCGGAACGAAGAGGGAGTGATCGGAGAGCTCATCGCCTCCCTCAAGAAACAAAACTACCCGGCGGAGCTTTTGGACATCTACATTGTGGCTGACAACTGCACTGACAACACCGCCCTGGCGGCGGAAGCCGCCGGCGCCACCCGGGTCTACCGGCGGTTTAACTGCAAAGAGGTCGGCAAAGGCTACGCCCTGGATTACCTTCTGAAGCAGCTTCAGACCGACGAGGTCTTTGACCGATACGAGGGCTACTTTATTTTTGACGCAGACAACATCGTGGATCCCAATTTCGTCTCTGAGATGAACCGTACATACGACAAGGGCGGCTTCGCCGCCATCACCTGCTACCGCAACTCCAAGAACTTCGGCCAGAACTGGATCACCGCCGGCTACTCCATCTGGTTTTTGCGGGAGGCCCGCTTCGTCAACTCCGCCCGGATGGCTCTGGGCCTGAGCTGCCACGTATCGGGCACCGGGTTCCTCATCTCCGCCGATGTGCTGCGGGAGAAGGGCGGCTGGCCCTATCACCTGCTGACCGAGGACCTGCAGTTCTCCGCCGAGTGTGCCGCCGAGGGAAAGCGGATCGGCTACTGCGACGGCGCCGTCATCTACGACGAGCAGCCCACCTCCTTCTGCCAGTCCTGGACCCAGCGGCTTCGCTGGTCCAAGGGCTTCTACCAGGTGGATCGCAAATACGCTCCCGCCCTCCTCAAGCGGGTCGCCCGTGGTGGCCGCAAAGGCTTTGCCTGTTACGACATCCTCATGACCATCACGCCTGGCGTCCTTCTCTCTGCCTTGGGCGGTGTTCTCTGGATGGTGGTGCTGCTGGCCTGTCTGGCTGCACCCGACTATGCGGTGAAGCAAGTGCTTGCTCTTACCATCAGCTTTTTCTCTTCCGCTTTCACCGCCTTTTACCGGGGCTTCTTCCTCTACGGCCTCCTCACTGTCCTCAGCGAATGGAGCCATATCAAGGCCAAGAGCTGGCAAAAGCTTTTGTTCCTGCCAGTCTTCCCTCTCTTTATGCTGACCTACATACCTATCTCGGTGCAGGCCCTGTTCCAGAAGGTGGAGTGGAAGCCCATCGCCCACAAGTCCTTGAAGCAGCTTGATTCAACTTATTAAACATAAAAAGGGATGGCCGGAATCTTCCGGCCATCCCTTTTTATTTGCTTCTTTCAACCCTCCGCCCGTTGGCGGCGGCTGTATCTGTTGAGGTAGGTATAGATCAGGAAGGCGACACAGCACAGGGAAAGGCCGCACAGGAACACGATCCGGAAGCTCCCGGTGGCGTCGTACATATAGGGAATAGCGGCACTTAGAAATGCAGAGGCGATCCCGTTGATGGCCTGCATTTGACTGAGCTTGTCCCGGTAGCTCTCCGCCCCATAGAGGTCCAGAAACAGGAAGGAGTGGGACATAGCGCCCAAGGAGTAGGCCGAACCAAAGAGGACCGCCGCCACGCAGAGGGCGGCCTGAGTGCCGCTGAGGAACAGGAAACCTGCCAGGGCGCTGCCGATCACCAGCAGGTAGAGCCGGCAGGCGCTGTAAATGCCCACCCGGTCATTGAGCAGTCCGAACACCAGCTTTCCGCCGAGATTGCCCACCATGCAGCAGCTTGTGAGAAGGGCTCCTACCGTACCAGCGTAGCCCACGGATTTGGCGAAAGTGGGAAGCTGGTTGTTGAACTGGACGATACCGCTGGCGATGATACCCACCAGAAGGCCCAGCACAAAGATATAACCTCCGGGCTGCGTCCTGGGACCACCTCTTCCGCCGGACGCCCCTTTGACCTGCTCCGCCTCCCCCTCTCCGTAGGGACGGCAACCCACCTTCTCCGGTGAGGCCACCAGCAGGAACAGCCCCGGGGGTACGATGAGGCAGAAGCCCACAAAGCCCATGACCACCGCCGCTTGCCGCCAACCCAAGGCGCTGATGAATCCAGCCAGGATGGGGCTGAACACCGCCCCCGCCACACCGGAGGCCGACATGGTAAGGCCCACGGCAAAACCGTTTCGTTTATGGAACCAGTTGTTGAGAACCACGGGGACCACCACCATAATACAGCTTGTCCCCACACCCACCAGCACGGCGGCAAAGTACCACTGCCACAGATCGTTGAAGAGGCTCATCATAACCACCCCCGCGCTGGCAATGGTTCCCATGACCCCCATCACCGTCTTGGCGTTCTTTTTGAAAAAGAGCTTGGTGGTAAAGGGCATGGCAAAAGAACTACACAGAGAGCGGATGGTATAGTAAAGGGACAGATCCCCCGCCCGGAAGCCCTTGTCCTCAATGATGGCGGAAAAAAGGACCCCCATACTATTCATCATAACACCCATGGAGCCGGCGTAAATGAGCATGGTGGCTACAAGCACTAGCCAGGCCCGGTGGAACTTGTGTGAATTTTTCATGGAATTTTCTCCCTTTTTTTCCTTAAAAACATCATAATTATCATTTATTATATCGCTTTCTCCCCTAATCGTCAATCTGAATCTCTTATCTATGATAACTTATGTTCAGAGATGGGATCCTCTTCTTCCGGGGCACTCTTCCCGCTTTGCGGTTGCTTTTTGCTCCCCGGTCATGCTATACTGGTAAAAAAGGAGGGCAGTCCATGGAGAAGGAACAACTGGGGCCCTATATCTACCGCTGGGACGGAGACTGCTTCCCCCTGGGGGCCGACTCCCTGGCCCTGGGGGGCTTCTGCACCTTGAAGGGTGGATGGCGGGTGCTGGATCTGGGCTGCGGGGCGGGGCTGCTGCTCCTTCTCTGCGCCCGGCGGCAGGAAGGCTTGACCCTCTCCGGGGTGGAATGGGACCCCCACGCCGCCGCCCTGGCCCGGGAAAATCTGGCAGAAAACGGCTTGAAAGGGCAGATTTTGACCTGTGACCTCCGGGCCATGAGCCTGGACAAGCCCATGGACCTGGTGATCTCCAATCCACCCTGGTATCCCCAGGGCTCAGGCAAGGAGGGCGGCCCTGGCCGGATGGAAGACTGCACCTTGCCCCAACTCTGCACAGCCGCCGCCGGGACTCTCAAGCCCAAGGGCCGCTTTGCCCTGGTCCACCGGCCGGAGCGGCTCACCGACCTCCTCTGCGCCCTCCGGGGTGCGGGGCTGGAGCCCAAACGGCTCCGACTCTGCCGCCACAGCCCGGACAAGTCTCCCTATGCCGTGCTGATCGAAGCGGTCAAGGGCGGCCATCCAGGGCTGGATATTTTGCCTGATCTCATCTAAAGGAGGCCGCATCATGGCCGGAACACTCTACCTGGTCCCCACCCCCATTGGCAACCTGGGGGACATCTCCCGCCGGATGGCGGAAGTGCTGGAAAACGTGGACTTCATCGCCGCTGAGGACACCCGGGTAACCCTGAAGCTCCTCAACCACCTGGGGCTGAAAAAGCCCCTCATCAGCTACTACCGCCACAACACCGACGAGGCGGGGCAAAAGATACTGGACCGGCTTCTGGGGGGCGAAAGCTGCGCCCTCTGCACCGACGCGGGCACCCCCGCCGTCTCCGACCCGGGGGAGGACCTGGTGGCCCTCTGCGCCCAACATGGGGTGGAGGTCACCGCCCTGCCCGGTCCCTGTGCCCTTATTGTGGCCCTCTCTGTCTCCGGCCTGCCCACCGGGCGTTTTACCTTCGAGGGCTTTCTGCCCATGAACAGGAAAAACCGCCGGGCACAGTTGGAAAGCCTGCAAAACGAGACCCGGACCATGCTCTTCTACGAGGCCCCCCACAAGCTCACCGTCACCCTTTCCGACCTCCGGGACGTCTTCGGTCCCCAGCGGCGCATCTCTCTCTGCCGGGAGCTGACCAAGCTCCACGAGGAGGTCCTTCGCACCACCCTGGGAGAGGCGGCAGAGCGCTACAAAGCGGAAGAGCCCCGGGGGGAATTTGTCCTGGTGGTGGAGGGGGCCGCTCCGGCGAAGGAGAAAGCCACCTTAGAGGATGGCCTTGACCGGGTGGAAGCCCTTTTGGCAGAGGGCCTTTCCCGGAAGGATGCCGTCAAGCAGGCCGCCAAGGAGCTGGGCCTTTCCCGGAACGAGCTTTACGCCGCCGCCTTGGAACGAAAATAGCCGCTCGCAAAAAAACCGGGCGCCCAGTGGGCGCCCGGTTCCTTGTGCCTTTTTGCCTCTTACTGCTCGGCCATCAGGGCCTGCAAACAGTCGCGGCAAATGTTTTTTCCCTTATAGCTGATAATGTCGGAAGCATTCTCGCAGAACACGCAGGAAGGCTGATACTTTTTCAGGATTACCGAAGAACCTTCCACATAGATCTCCAGGGCGTCCTTTTCATCAATTCCCAGATTCCGACGCAGCTCAATGGGCAGTACGATACGGCCCAGTTCGTCCACTTTTCTTACGATCCCGGTCGATTTCATTGCATCCATTCCCTTCATTTCAGATCTTCATAGCTTCCAAATCCTGCTATGATTTTCCATTATAATACATTTTTGTCAAATGTCAAGTAAAATTTTGGAAAATTTGGAAGTTTTCTCATGCTTTTTGCACAAAATTGGAAATATATGGAATCTGTGCATACCTCTATCCCCCGCCGCATAGGTTGGAGGGACGAAAGGGGTGGACAAGATGGCAATGTCGGTGATTTGGACGGGGATGGTGGTCCTCTCGGTGCTCTACGGGCTATGGGCGGGCAACGGCCCGGCGGTGGCGGCCGCCGCCGTGGAGGGAGCCGCCGCCGCAGTGGAGCTTTGCATCACCATGGCGGGGGTCATGTGCCTCTGGATGGGGGTCATGGAGGTGATGAAGCGCTCGGGCCTTGCGGAGCTTCTCTCCCGGCTTTTACGGCCTGTCCTCTGCCGGCTCTACCCTGACTGCAAGCGGGACAAGGAGACCATGGACGCCATCTCGGCCAACGTGTCCGCCAACCTGCTGGGGCTGGGCAACGCCGCCACCCCCCTGGGCATCCAGGCGGCCCGGCGCCTGGCGGCCAAAAGCCCGGGGGTGGCCTCGGACAGTCTTTGTATGCTGGTGGTGTGCAACACCGCCTCCATCCAGCTCATTCCCACCACGGTGGCCAGCGTCCGGCTCTCGGCGGGCTGTGCCACCCCCTTTGACATTCTCCCGGCGGTGTGGCTTGCCTCAGCGATGTCGGTGGCGGTGGGCATTTTAGCGGCTAAAATCTTTGCCCGGGTCTGGAGGGTGAGTCGGTGATGGATCTTTTCTTTCAAATGGTGGTGCCCTTCACCATCGCCTTTGTAGCCCTGTGGGCCATGGCGAAGCGGGTGGATGTGTACGGTGCCCTCTGCCAGGGGGCCGGGGAGGGCCTTGGGGTCCTTCTGAAGATCGTCCCCGCCATGGTGGGGCTCATGACGGCGGTGTATATGCTCCGCGCCTCCGGGCTTTTGGAGGCTCTTGGGACCCTGCTGGCCCCTCTCCTCACCCGGGTAGGGGTGCCTCCCGAGCTGGTGGGGCTCCTGCTGGTCCGGCCGGTGAGCGGCAACGCCGCATTGGGTGTGGGGGCGGAGCTCATCTCCACCTACGGCCCCGACTCCGCCATCGGCCGGACGGCGGCTGTCATGCTGGGCAGCACCGAGACCACCTTTTATACCATCGCCGTCTACTTCGGGGCGGCTGGCATCCGAAAGACCCGGTACGCCGTACCGGCGGCCCTCTGCGCCGACGTGGCCGCCTTTCTGGCCGCCGCCTGGGCGGTGCGAGTGGTGTTTGGGTAAAAAACAGGAGAACGCCTTTGGCGTTCTCCCGTTTTATTCTATCAGAGCCGGTTTTTTCTGGCTCCTGAGCCAGAGGTACTCGGTGGCAAACTGGATCTTTGTGGCGTTGAATCCTTCTGCCAAAGGAAAGAGAAAATAGGTATTGTCCGGGGTGGAAAGGGTCACGCACTGACCCTTTCCACGATAGTCATACTCAGTATGGATCGAAAAACAGCCGGAGGCCGGAAACATTTGCGTCCGGGGCAAGGTTTCCCCGTAGTCGGTGAAGGTCAGCTCAAACCCCTCCGCCGTCTGTCTGAGCCGGCCGGGTCCCAGATCGATGAAGTTCACCGCGTTGGGCAGGGCCTCCACCCGGACAGGAAGATCCAGCCGATAGCGGCCCGTCTCGATCTCCTCCTCCACCTGCCGACGCTGCCACTCGTACCAGTCCGGAATGGAAACCGGCTCTTCCCCCTCCCCGGAATGGAGAAGTCCCTCCTCCCCCAGGGTCCATTCCCCGCCGCAGACGGTACAGAACAGCCGGCTTCCCTTGCTGTCCATCACAAAGGCTTTTCCGCACCGGGGACACTGGTAAAGGGGCAGGTGCAGTCCCTCGGCCCGCCAGGGCTCCGCAATGCGGATACCCCTTTCCCGCTGGTAGGCGTACTCGTCGTAAGTAAGGTCTGCCGCCACGGCGGCCTGAATCTCCTGAGGGGTAGCTTTCGCCACATCCTGAGCGGTAAAACGCTGGATGATAGTGGCCTCCAGCGGGACGCCCCGGCGCTTTTTCAGATTCCAAATGGGTGATTGCAGATAGTTCCCCTTCATGTTGAGGGTCACCACCGGCACCCCCAGATATTTGCACAGCTTGCCCACTGAAGCGGGCAGGCGGGAACTGGTGCCCACATTGGCATACCGGGCCTCAGGATAAAGGACCAGAATACCCTTTCGCTCCATGACCCGCTTGATGTTCCGCACCAGAGCCAGATCGGAGACAAACTTCCGGGTCCCCAAACATCCCACCTGGCGGTACTTCCACTCACCGAAGGCCTCAAACCCCTCCAGCTCGGAAACATAATTGGCCCGGTGGGGAAAGAGTGCCAGAGGGGTCACATAGAAATCCATAAAAGCATGGTGGGTACCCAGCACCAGAAAGGGCGGCTTCAATCCATCCATATTGACCTTGCGGATGTGAAGTCTCCCCGACCGGGTGGCACCCCAGCACCAAAGCCACAGAAAGGGCATGATCAGCGGATTCTGGGGCGGCGGCTCCCGCCAGCGGTCAAAGGGAATGAGATCCACCGGACGGCTCATGGCCTCACCTCCCGATCCCGGAGCAGATACCGCCGGGTGGCAGGGATCCGGCTGAACAGGTAATAGAGAAGCCCGGTACCCAGAAAGGAGGCCCCTGTGGGGGTCAGGGAAAAGAGGGGCAGGCAGCGGACGGTGGCATTGACCGGGTCGTAAGCCACCAGCGAGATGGCGATCCCCGCCGCCACGCAGAAAAGCCCTACCCAGTTGAATCCCCCGGTGTAGTCGTAGGCTCTGTGTCCCTCCATTCCGTAAGCGGAACGGAGATCCAGCCGCTGCTTCCGCACAAAGAAGAAGTCGGTGAACAAAAGGGCAGCCAGAGGCGCATAGACACAGGCTCCGATGGTGAGAAAGGACCCGAAGTACTCCGTCACCTTGCCCCACAGGCACAGAAGGGTCACATAGCCGGCCAGCACCGCCAGCAGGGTACGGTAGCCTGCCAGCCGAAAGGAGGCGCGGAGCATGACGGCGTAGATATAGGAGCCCACTGCCTGGGTACCCACGTTGGCAAAGGCCACCAGCAGCAGAGACAGAAGGGCTACGGCGGGTACGGTGAGAGTGGCCAGCATGAGGGTAGGATCCTCCGTGACCTGCCCGGTGACGTACTCCATAGCGATGGCCATCACCGCCCCCACCACCACGAAAAAGGAACCGGAAAGGCCCTGGCCCAGCACCCCCGACCAGAGAGCGGCAGGCTCCGTCCTGGTAAGACGGGGAACCTCCGCCATACCGCCTACCAGAGTGATAACGAAAGCAAAATTGGCCTCGACAGAGATGATATAGGCGATAACGCCCCCGCCGTAGGGCGGGTCGGTGGGACGATAACTCCAAAGAACCTCCGCCGGCACCGAGGAAGCCCCCACAAAAACCACCACACAGCCTACCAACAGCAAAAGAGGCACCAGCAGCCGGGTGGTCCAGGTAATGGCCCCCGGCCCCCGCAGGGCGATGAGACTGCCCAGCCCAACACAGAGAAGGGCCAGCAGTATATGTTCCCCATGGGAAATCCGGAGCCCGAACAGCCCTGCCAGATTGCCCATGGAGGAGGCAAACAATTCGGCGCAGACGGCGTACCAAGGGAAGTTAATGAGGATAATGACAACGGTCATCACCTTCACTCCCCTGGGGCCGAATACTGCCCGGAGCCAGACCCAGATATCAATGCCCCACCGGGCAGAGAGGATCACGGGCAGTTGATAGATGAGCAGCATAAAAACAGCTCCCAGAAAAGCACCGATAAGGAGCTGGCGAAACCCCACCAGAGTAGCCAGATAAGCCCCCTGGGTATAGCTCCAGGTGGCAATGCAGTAGCCCGAAAGAACCAGAAAGGCGTCCAGAAAGCCGTACAGCCGTTCCTTCCCCTGGACAGGCAGAGTGCCGAACAAGGCCTCCTGCTCTACGTCGTGTTCCCTTTTCATAGCCATGCCCCCAGGAAAACACCCAGCAAGCACAGCCCAGCCACCACAGCCACCAAGGCATAGTTGCCCGGCGAGAAGCGGGGCGGCAGGACGCCGGGGTCTGTCTCCATCCGATAGATCCGCCGCTCCAATTCCTGCTGAAAGTTGTCATTTCTCTCTTTCTCTGACATAAAAGTGCCTCCCTCTGCGGCAGAGCTGCGGGGTTATTCCATTCAAGCGTCCAGCAGTTCTGCCGTTTTTGCCATCCGCTCCGCGATCTGCACCCCGAAGGGGCAGCGGCTCTCGCAGCTATGGCAGCCGATGCAATCCTTGGCGGTGACCTTCATCTGGCGGTAGTGGTCCAGCACCGACTGGGGCACCTCGGGCTGCATGGTAGCAAGGTCGTAGTACTTATTCACCATGGCAATGTCGATGTCCACCGGGCAGGGCTTACAGTGGCCGCAGTAGGTACACTGGCCGGTGTAGGCGTGGCGGGGCGCTCCCGCCAGCACGGTGGCGTAGTCCTTCTCCTCCGCCGTGGCGGTCTCGTAGGCAACAGCCTCCATGACCTGCTCCGGGGTATCATAACCCACCATAACACTGCAAACCGCAGGCCGGGTGAGGGCGTAGTGGAGACACTGAACGGGGGTCAACGCCACCCCAAAGGGGGAGGTCTCCGCCTTGAAGAGGCGGCCCCCGGCATAGCCCTTCATGACGGTGATGCCCACCCCGTTCTGCTCGCAGACCTGGTAAACCTCAGCCCGCTGAGGGTCGATGCCCCCCAGGGCCTCGTCATAGTTTTCCACGGCAAAGTAGTTGTCCAGCTCGTCGGTGGGGGGCACCATGTCGAAGGCGGGATTCACGGAGAAGAGGATCATCTCCACGATGCCGCTCTCCGCCGCCTTCTTTGCCATGGCGGGGTTGTGAGTACTCATGCCGATGTGGCGGATGGCGCCCGCCGCTTTCAGCTCCTTCACATAGTCGATGAAGGGGCCGTTGAAAGCAAGGTCCCAGTCCTCCTCCTTGTCCACAAAGTGGATCATGCCAAGGTCAATGTAGTCGGTCTGGAGCCGGGTGAGCAGGTCCTCAAAGGCGGGGCGCACCTTGTCTATGTCCCGGGTGCGGACATATTGGCCGTTCTGCCAGGTGGAACCAATGTGGCCCTGAATGATCCACTTCTCTCGCTTGCCGGCGATGGCCTTACCGATGTTGGAGCGGACGTTGGGCTCGCTCATCCAGCAGTCCAGAATGTTGATGCCCTGGGCCTCGCAGCAGTCGATGACCGTCTTGCATTCCTCGGTGGTGTGGCGCTCCAGCCACTCGCCGCCCAAGCCGATCTCGCTGACCATCAGTCCGGTTTTTCCCAATTCACGGTAATTCATAATCATGTCCTCCTTATATAAATTTACGCTTTTCCACATTTTTCATCGTACCGCTTTACAAGGTCGGCCAGGGTAATGTTGTCCACCACGCCGTTCACCGCCGCCTGGATCTTCTCCCAGACCTCCTGGGTGACGCACTGGTCCGCCCGGCAGCAGCAGGCGGGGTCCTCGGCGCAGCTTACGGGGGCAAGGCTTCCCTCCAGTGCCCGCAGAATCTCCCCCACAGTGAACTCCTCCGGCCTCCGGGTCAGCAGGTAGCCGCCCCCCATGCCCCGAACGCTGCGGACCAGCCCCGCCCGGCTTAGCTGGGTGACGATCTGCTCCAGATATTTGTTGGAGATGTCCTGCCGCTCCGCCACATCCCGGAGGGGCACCGGCTCCTCCGAGCCCGTCAGGGCAATGTCCAGCATCAGCCGAAGGGCATACCGGCCCTTAGTGGAAATCTTCATGGTAAAATCCCCCTAATCTCTACGGTTTACTATGATTTCTTCCATTGTATCATATTCGGCGCAAAATTCAAGAAAAAACCTCTTGACTTTAACGCCTAAAAGTGCTAAAGTATTCGTCAGAAAGCAGGTGTATCTATGGCCAGCAGCAGCAAAAAAGGGTATTACTACTATTACCGCTACTATCGCAGCGGTCTTTTGTGATGCCCTCCAGGCTCTGCCGTCTCTGATCTGCGGCGCGGCAGCCCAAGAGGGCGGCCGCGTTTTTGTTTTGTAAGGAGGAATCAATATGGTCGTTATTATGAAGCCGGGCTTCACGAAGAAGGAGCTGGACCACGCCATCGCCGTCATGAAAGAGGGCGGGGTCAACGTCATGATCTCCCAGGGTGCCGAGACCACCATCTTAGGCGCCGAGGGCAACGCCCAGGGCATCGACATCACCAAAATGCAGGCGCTCCCCGGGGTAGAGCGGGTCATGCGGGTATCGGAGCCTTACAAGAAGGCCAACCGCAAGTACCACCCCGACGACTCGGTCATTGAGATTGCCCCCGGCGTCACTGTAGGCGGCAAAAAGCTGCTGGTGGTGGCGGGACCCTGCTCGGTGGAGAGCGAAGGCCAGATCACCCAGGTGGCCCAGGCGGTGCAGGCAAGCGGCGCCCAGGCCCTCCGGGGCGGCGCCTTCAAGCCCCGGACAAGCCCTTACTCCTTCCAGGGCATGGGCTACGCTGGGCTGGACCTTTTGGAGAAGGCCCGCTCGGCAACCGGGCTTCCC
Organism: Oscillospiraceae bacterium; assembly: GCA_022800215.1. Lineage (GTDB taxonomy): Bacteria > Bacillota > Clostridia > Oscillospirales > Oscillospiraceae > Vermiculatibacterium. The sequence continues at coordinate 17,620 of JAAWPV010000003.1, forward strand.
GTGGTCACCGAGCTCATGAGCACCGACGACATCAGCTATTTTGCCGACCATGTGGACGTCATTCAGGTGGGGACCCGGAACATGCAGAACTTCGACCTCCTCAAGCGGCTGGGCAAGGTGGATAAGCCCATTCTGCTGAAGCGGGGCCTCTCGGCCACCATCGAGGAATGGCTCATGTCGGCGGAGTACATCATGGCCGGGGGCAACGAGAAGGTCATCCTCTGTGAGCGGGGCATCCGCACCTACGAGACCTTCACCCGGAACACCCTGGACCTCTCCGCCGTGCTGGCGGTGAAGAAGCAGAGCCACCTTCCGGTGGTGGTGGACCCCTCCCACGCCTGCGGCCAGGCCTGGATGGTGGAGCGGATGAGCCTGGCCGCCATCGCCGCCGGAGCCGACGGGCTTATCATCGAGGTCCACAACGACCCGGTCCACGCCCTCTGCGACGGGCAGCAGTCCATCACCCCGGAGCAGTTTGCCGCCCTTATGGGAAAAGCCGGGACCATCGCGGAATGCGTGGGGAGAGAGCTATGAGCAAGAAATTCGTCATCGTGGGCCTGGGGCTCATTGGCGGGTCCATGGCCATGGCCCTCAAGGGCTTTGAGGATTTCACCATCGTGGGGGTTGACGTGTCCCAGCCCACCCTCCGCTACGCCCGGGAGCACGGGATCTGCGACTCTGTCACCGAGAACGCCGGGGAGGCGGTGGAGGGAGCCGACGTGGTCATGCTGGCCTGCCACCCCCAGGGCATCCTGGACTTTCTGGAGGAGCACAAAAACCGCTTCAAGCCCGGCTGCCTCGTCACCGACGTGTGCGGGGTGAAGGCTGCCATTCTGGAAGGGGCCAAGTGCCTTCCGGAGGGGGTGGACTTCATCGGCTGCCACCCCATGGCGGGCACCGAGTTCTCCGGCATCCAGAACGCTTTTCCCGAGATGTTCCGGGACTCCCACCTCATCCTCACCCCCCGGGAGGAAAGCACCCCGGACCACATCGCCCTTCTGGAGCGGCTGGCCGTCCACGCCGGATTCCGGGACGTGATCCAAACCACCCCGGAGCAGCACGACGCCATCCTGGCCTACACCAGCCAGATGATGCACGTCATCGCCCTCTCGGTCTGTGACGACCCCAACCTCTTTGTCTGCAAAGGCTTTGAAGGCAGCTCCTTCCGGGGCTGCACCCGGGTGGCGGCCCTGGACGTGGGCCTTTGGACCCAGCTCTTCTCCCTCAACGCCCCCGCCCTCACCGCCTGCCTCGACACCTTCATCGCCCACCTCCAGGACTACCGGGCGGTCATCGCCTCGGGGGACCGGGAGAAGCTTCGGGAAAAGCTCACCTTCTCCTCCGACCGGAAGCGGCAGATGAACCTGCCCGGCCCGGATCTTTTGAACTGAACGCACACTGCAAGGAACGGGAGCCCTTTTGGGCTCCCGTTCCTTGTATGGAAAGAATATCTTACTTCTTCTCGTTTCTGCGCTTCTCAGTCTGGCTGAGGCCTGCGCCAAAGTACTTGATGATCTGCTCCTGCATCTCCTTGGAGATCTCCCGCTGGATGGGGAAGACCTCTGCCTGGGTCAGCCGGCCCGCCACATAGATGAGGGTCTCCACCTCCTCGCCCAGCACGTCGGCGTCGATCATGTCCATGTTGTCGTACCGGGTGTGCATGTAGCCGCCGTTTCGGGGGGTCATATTGCCAAAGCTGATGGAGGGGATGCCATAGTCGGAGAAGACGGCGCAGTCGCTGCTCATGACGCCGGCGCGGAACTTCGCGGAGATGCCGCCCTCCCTCAAAATGCCTTTCACATACTCCTCAGCTCCGGTGGTGCCGGTAACCACCGCCATGGCGTTGCCCAGCAGATTGCCGCCCACGTCCAGGTTGATCATGCAGAGCAGCTTCTCCTGGTCCTCGGGATGGGCCTTCAGAAATGCCTTGGAGCCTTCCAGACCGATCTCCTCAGAACCGAAGCAGATGCACTTCACCGTCCGGCGGGGCGGATTTTTGGCAAGGTGCTCCAGAAGGCCCATGACCTGGACCGTGCCGGCCCCGTTGTCCCAGGAACCGTAGCTGAATTCGGTGCTGTCGTAGTGGCCGCCCACGGCGATGGCCTCGTCAGCCAGATCGGTGCCGGGGACCACGGTGACCACGTTGTGGGAGGTGCCCACAAACTCTTTGGTGTGGAGCTCGAAGTGGACCTTCTCAGGCTTTAAGCGCAGCAGCTCCATGGCGTCGATCATGCGGATGGTGAAGCCGGGCATCTTGCCGTGCTTTTCGTAGGAGGCACGGAACCGCCAGGTATCCAGATCGGAGTTCTCATAGGTGTCCCGGCTGGTGCCGCTCATCCACAGCATACCCGCCACCTTGGCCTCCACCAGCTTCTTGTAGTCCTCCTCGCTGGGCCGCTCGTTCACCAGAATGAACTTGCCCTTGGCTTTCCGAAGGTTGGCCTCGTCAATAAGACGCATGTAGTAAAATTCCGCGTCACAGCCCCCCGCCGGAGTGTCCTGGGCGTTGATAAGGCCGGTGACGGTGAACTCCTTCTGCACCGGGGCGGTGACGGAGAAGGTGGCCATAGTAGGCTCGTTCCACTTCACCTCGAAAGGCTCCAGCCTGGGCTCCAGGCCAAAGCTCTTGATCTCATCCATGATCATCTGGGCAGCCCGGTGCTCCTCACCGCTGCCGCTGGTCCGGGGGAAGCTCAGCTTCTCCAGGAAGGCGTATGCCTTCTCGCCGTAAGTACTCATATTCATAACATTCCTTTCTGTTTGCCCCTGGGGGGCAGAATTTATGGAGCTATTTTATAACCTTTTCCCAGTGTTTGTCAAGAAAAGGGACGTGCCCCAATCATGGACATGGTGGAAATGCCTCGCCCTCGGCGGGTCAGTTAATCAACCGTCCCTCTGTCTTCTGAATAGAAATTCGTCAATTCGTCTGCAGTGGAGTTTTATTTCAACACCAAATCATTTCACGTCCTAATCGAATCTGTGTACGCTGCAAAAAGCAACACAAGGTCGAGAGATTTTTCGGCATCTTCGGAACAATCCACCTCAAAGTTACCACGGCCAAGGAATTGATAGTCCGCAAATTTTTCACCATTCTTAAAAACATGATTTTGAGATGCGCCCTTCCCCGGTGAAAAGCGATACGTCACACCATCAAAGATAAAATCCCATTGACGTGGTATGCACTTGCGAATAACTTTCCAACTTCCACAGCAAACGCCATCCCTAAAAAAGTAAAATGGATTATAATAAAAGAAGCGCACAATGGGAACGACTTCGAGTAGCTGCTTCAGTCTGCTTTTCTGCATGAAGGTATATTGAAGTTCTCCGTCTTGATAAACATCAAATCTGGTCCGGCAAATACCTGAAGGAGACCGTTTTGCAATGATTTCCCAATGATCGTTTCCCTCCAGAACAAACCAGCTTTTGAGTTGGGTCTGTCGGACATCCTTTGCCTTGTATTTCATTGTGCCTCAATCCCCTTCATGCGATTTACTTCTCCAGGCGTTCAAGGCCTACATATACGCCAACTCCTGGAAGACAGGGGGGACGGTTCTTTTGTCTTTCCCCTCTCCCCGGTGTTTGTCAAGAAACGGCGTGTGCCTTAATACCGGTCCACCCCGCCGGAGATGAGCAGGGTTGGCACCAGCCACATGAGAAGGAACAGGGTCAAATTGGCCGCCGTCAGGGAGGCATAGGCCGCTACGAAGGTAAGGTAAAAGCTCAGCAGTGCCCCGGCCACGGAGCCCAGGCAGGCCAGCACAGCGGAGATCCGCACCGCCGAGCGGAGCCGGCGGGCGCCCACCACCGCCTCGGCGTAGGGCCCTACCCCCTCCCGGCAGAGGACGGCGGTGAGGGTGTCCGAATGGCTCTGGTCCGGGTCGGAGAGCTCCCGGCGGCGGGCCACCGGGGGAAATTCCAGCTTCTCCACCGGCAGCTTGAACCGCTGGCGGAGCATAGAGGGAATGAGGTTGAAATCCCGGGTGGCCAGCACCGGGGTGATGCGGTTGCGGATGAGGGAGTCAAGGGCCGGGGGCACCGTGCCGGGCAGGTGATAGTTCAAGGCGAAAATGCCCGCCAAGTCCCCGTTGATGGCGCAGAAGACGGCGTTTTTCACCTTCAGCCCCGGGGGCAGGGCCACGTCCATAAGGACCATGAAGGAGGCAGAGCCTACCAGCACCTGTTCCCCCCGGATGACCTCGCTGACGCCGCCCCCCTCGTAGACGGCCAGCTCCCCGCCCCGGCGGTAGATGGCTCCCTGACTGCGGAGCAGGTCATGAAACACTTTCTCCAGGCCGCTGCCCGAGTCCCGGATGAGGGTGGCGGTAAGCCCCACCACCTTTTCGATGGACCAGTCGCCGAAAATCTTTACTCCGTTCAGGCTCACGGAGCCGGCGGGAAAGAGGTCAATATCAGACAGAAGCAGGTTGGAGCTGCCCGTGGTGTTCACCATCCCCTGCCAGCCCGCCAGGGCCGCCCCCGACTTACTGAGCCGGGCAGACAGCTTCCGCCAGGGGATGCCAAAGCACAGCGTTGCGGACAGGGAGGCGGAGGCGGTGAAGGTGGCCCCCAGACACCAGAGAAGGTCCCGGAGCCGTTCACGGCCCAGGGAGGAAATAAGCGAAAAAAGGACACAGGCAATGATCAAAATTGGGGCCATACGGCGGTAGATCTGCTCCGCCCCATCGGGGGCCTGGACCTGGCTGCCAAAACCGGTCACAGGTCCCGACCACTTGACGTAGGTGTCCCGGTTGTTCCATTTCCCCTCGTCCCGGGTCACCAAATAGGGCTCCGAGGCGGCCGCAGCCGTGCGGCAGGCCAGACGCTGGCCCCGGCGCTTTTGCAGGCTGCCCCACATACAGCACCACAGCCCCAGCGCCGCCGCCAGACACAAGGGAATCCGCTCCACGCTCCCGCCGGACAGGGCGGGCAGGGTCAGGGCGTCGGCCAGCACGAAGAGGTTGGCTAAAGCGGTGACGGTATCCATACCGGTACAGCGGCGGAAGGGCCGCATAAGTCCTTCAAAAATGGTATCCAATCCCAGCACCATGGCAAGGCCCTGGCAGCCCGCCAGCAGGTAGCAGCGAAGCACAGGGCCCGGCAGAGGGAGAACGAACCGGTCCGCAAAGCCGGGTAGTGTTTCGCTCAGAGTCAGATAAGCTGCTGGTATAAGGAGAAGAAACACCAGAATGGCCCGCAGACGCAGGCTCTTGATACCCTTGGCATACCGCCGGGCAAGCTCGTCAGGGGCCACATCAGGAGGCGGCGGCTGGACCTTTTTGGGCTTCCGCTCCCGGACAGGGGGCGGAGCCTCCTCTTCCTCGTCCACGCCGGGGATGAGCCGCTCCGCCCGGCGGACCGCCTCGTCGGTCTCGGTGCCCTCCTCCTCAAACATATGCCCGGCAAATTCATCCGCCCTGCGGTTCAGCTGGGCCAGCTTGGCCGCCACCAGCTTATCCGGGGTCATATTCTGATTGGGGGGGAACTCCAAAACCTTGCCCTCACTGTCTTTGGGGGCTTTTTCCGCCTTTGGCGGGACCTCCTTGGGGGGGGAGGGCGGCTTTTTGGGGGACTGAGAAGGCTTTTGGGGGGCGGGGTCCTCCCTCTGGGGGGAGTACCGGGGGAAGGGAATGGTGTCCTCCCGCCAGTCCCGCTCCTCCGGGGACTCCTCAGGCTCCGCCGGGGGGCGGCGGGGAGGCTCAGGGGGCTTCACCGGGGGGAGGGTAGGTCCGGCAGGCTCCGCCTCCTTCGGGGGCGGGGCTTCCTTCTCCTGCTCCCACCAACCGTCAAAGCCGCCTGGGGCAGGGGTCTCAGGATCCTCCGGGTCCGCCGTGGGGGAGCCGAACTCGGCCAGGATGGACTCCAGGGAAAATTCGTCGTCCCCGTTGTGGTTTTTGTCTTTGGGCATCCCTGAAGTCACCTCCTCGTCCTCACTATTGTTTTTTGCGTATAAATTGGGTGGGCTGTCACGTTACGTCCCGGGCTGGGCGCAAGCTCCCTTTCCCTCCGACTCGGGCTGGTGTCCGGGCCTTACGGCCCTCCCCTCGCCCTCGCTCCAGTCCAAGCTCGCTTGCAGCCCGGTCCTTCACGCTTCCCGCTGGCGGACGGCCTCGTAGAGCAGGATGGCGGCGGAAGCGGAGGCGTTGAGGGAGTTGAGCTCCCCCTTCATGGGAATACTGACAAGGACGTCGCAGGTCTCCCGGACCAGCCGGGACATGCCCTCCCCCTCGCTGCCGATGACGATGGCGGCGGGGCCCTTCAGGTCGGCTTGGTACATGGTCTGTTTTGCGTCGGCGGCAGTGCCGAAGACCCAGACCCCTGCCTCCTTCAGCTCCTTGAGGCAGGCGGTGAGGTTGGCCACCTTGGCCACGGGCAGATGGCTCACCGCCCCGGCGGAGGTCTTGGCCACCACGGCGGTAAGGCCGGCGCTCCGCCGCTTGGGGATGATGACCCCGTGAGCCCCGGCGCAGTATGCGGTGCGGATGACGGCCCCCAGGTTGTGGGGGTCAGAAAGCTCGTCACAGACCACGATGAGAGGGGCCTCCCCCTTCTCCCGGGCGGCGTTCAGGATATCCGCCACGGAAGCGTACGCCCGGACGGCGGCGATGGCGATGACCCCCTGGTGGGCATGGGTGACACTCATGCCGTCCAGCTTCCGCCGGTCGCAGTCCACCACGGCGGCACCCGCTTCCCGGGCTTTGGCGGCGATGTGGCCCAGGGCGGCGTCGGTCTCCCCTTTGGCGATGTATACCTTATCAATGGGGGTGCCGGCCCGGAGCGCTTCGATGACGGCATTGCGGCCCTCGATGACGCCGTCGTTTTCCTCCTGGCGCTCCTGCCAGTCCTTTTTCCTGTCCCGCTTGTCCATAATTCTCCGCTCGCTTTCGTAAGTCAATAGATAGAACAATTATACCATAGTTCTTCGGTGATTGCTACAAAAACTTACCGGACTTTTGCGCCTTCGGACACAGAAAATTTACATTCTCTCCTTTCCCTTTTCTTGTATTTTCCTTCCTTTTATGGTATGATATTTGATACTATCGCAAACAAAGGGGGCTTTTTCTTTGCCCAATCCAAATAACAACCGCCAGACCCCGCCGGGAGGGCCGCCCAAACGGAACAATATGGCTCTTGTCTCGGTGGCCCTGTGGACCCTGGCTATCACCATCATTTTTCAGCAGTTTATGGGGCGGCAGCAGGACAGCAGATCCACCGAGATCGAGTACGGCGTGTTCCGGCAGATGATCACCGAGGAGAAGGTGGCCTCGGTATCCATGACCTCTGACAAGTATGTGATCCGCACCAAGCGGGACGCCGAGGGCAACTACGCCGGGCCGGACACGGAGGTGACGGGGGTCCTCACCGACCCCGCCGCCGAGCTGGAGGAGGCCCGGGCCGCACTGAAGGAGCTGAGCACCGCCTCCCCGCCCCCCATCACCGACGAGGCGGGCAAGAAACAGTATGACGACGACCTGAGGGCCGCCCAGGAACGGGTCGTCCAACTGGAGGCCGACTGGGAAAGCGCCCCCACCTATTACTGCGCCCCCATCAGCGACGACAGCCTCATTCTCCTGCTGGATGAGAAGGGCGTGGTCCACTATGGCTATGAGCCCACCTCCTTCTGGGTCTCCCTCCTGCTGACCGCTCTGCCCACCATCCTCATGGTGGGGCTTTTCGCCCTACTCATGCGGGGGATGGCCTCCCGAATGGGGGGCATAGGCGGACCCGGCGGCGTGGGCAAAGCCAACGCAAAGGTCTATGTGGAGAAGAAGACGGGGGTCACCTTCCGGGATGTGGCAGGCCAGGACGAGGCCAAGGAGAGCCTGGTGGAGATCATCGACATCCTCCACAACCCCGGAAAATACACCGAGATCGGGGCCAAGCTGCCCAAGGGCGCTTTGCTGGTAGGCCCTCCGGGCACCGGCAAGACTCTGCTGGCGAAAGCGGTGGCCGGAGAGGCCAACGTGCCCTTCTTCTCCATCTCGGGCTCTGACTTTGTGGAGATGTTCGTGGGCGTGGGCGCAAGCCGGGTCCGGGACCTCTTCAAGGAGGCCAGCAAGATGGCCCCCTGCATCATCTTCATCGACGAGATCGACACCATCGGCAAGAGCCGTGACAACCGCATGGGTGGCAACGATGAGCGGGAACAGACCCTCAACCAGCTTTTGGCGGAGCTGGACGGCTTCGACCCCACCAAGGGCGTTATCGTTTTAGCCGCCACCAACCGGCCCGAGGTGCTGGATAAGGCCCTTCTCCGCCCCGGACGGTTTGACAGGCGCATCACCATTGACCGGCCCAACCTGGCGGGGCGGCTGGCCACCTTGCAGGTCCACACAAGGAACATCAAGCTGGCTGAGGACGTGGACCTCAACAAGATCGCCCTGGCCACCGCGGGCTGTGTGGGCGCCGACCTTGCAAACCTGGTGAACGAAGCCGCCCTCCGGGCGGTGCGAAAGGGCCGGAAGCTGGTGACCCAGGAGGACCTGCTTGCCTCCTTCGAGTTTGTCATCGCGGGAAGCGAGAAGAAAAACAGCGTCCTCACCGAGTTTGAAAAGAAGCTGGTGGCCTACCACGAGGTGGGCCACGCCATGGTGGCCTACAAGCAGAAGAACGCCGAGCCGGTGCAGAAGATCACCATTGTGCCCCATACGGAAGGCTCTTTGGGCTACACCCTCCTCATGCCCGAGGAGGACAAGACCAACCTCCGGACCAAGGAGGAGCTCATGGCCCAGATCACGGTCTCCATGGGCGGCCGGGCCGCCGAGGAGGTGGTGATGAACACCATGACCAACGGCGCTTCCCAGGATATTCAGGAGGCCACCAACATCGCAAGGAACATGGTGGCCATGTTCGGCATGAGCGAGGAGTTTGGCATGATGGCTTTGGGCTCCGTCCGAAGCCAGTATCTGGACGGGGGCTACGGCCTGGACTGCGCCCAGGACACCGCCGCCGTCATGGACCGGGCGGTGAAGGCCATTCTGGACGTGTGTTACGCCGAGGCGATGAAGGTCATCCGGGAGAACCGGGAGGACATGGACAAGGTGGCGGACTACCTGCTTGCCAAGGAGACCATCACCGGCGGCGAGATGGTAGCCATCATCGAGGGCCGGGACCCGTCTCTTGTCGAAAACCCCTACGCTTCCACGAAGGGCGAAGAGAAGGGCGGAAGCGATGGGCAACAGCCGCGCTTGGACCGGAGTGAGGGCGAGCGCAGGGCTGCACCGCGGCCCGGAGACCAGCCCGAATCGGAGGGAAAGCAAGGCTGCGACCTGCCGATCGCGAAGCCTGACAGCCCGAAGGGCGGAAGCGATGGGCAACAGCCGCGCTTGGACCGGAGTGAGGGCGAGCGGAAGCCCCCGGAGGGGGCTGAAGACCAGCCCGAAATTCCCACCCCGCCCCCCTTCTCCTACGATGTGATCGTGGATCCGGAGGTCCCCGCGCCGCCGCCGGAGAAGCCCATAGACGTGGAGCTGCCGCCCATTGAGGACGGCAGGGACGACGACAAATAAAACAGTCTTGATGAAAAAGGGGTGTTTCTACATTAGTAGAAACACCCCTTCCTGTTGCACGTTTCCATACATCCAAGAAAAATTTTTTCTGTTACAGTTTTGTGACCGGGTCCCATAAGGGGGACATCAATAGGTGTACTGCACCCGGTAATTGCTGTCGTCGGTGACGTAGGAGAAAATAAACGGGCTGCGCTCGTCGTTGGAGACGAAGGTGGGGTCCAGCCGGGTCCAGGAATCGGCCGCCAGCGGGACAGCGCCGTCCACAAGGCCCTCCGTTTCGCACCAGACCTCCACCCAGGCATGGTAGAGGTCCCCGGAATCCCCCACCAGGAGCTTACAGGGGATGTTCTGGCTGCGGAGCATGGCGCAGAGAAGGGCGGCGTAGTCGAAGCAGATGCCCTTCCCCTCCGCCAAAATGTCATCCAGGTCCGGAAGATAGCCGCCCTCCACCGTGGCGGCCTTGTCATCGTCGTAGGCAAGATGGTCCACCACATAGTCAAAAGCCAGGGCGGTTTTGTCCGCATCCGTCTCCCCCGGCTCCATGACCTCAGCGGCCAGCGTGGTCACAGCCCCGCCGTAATTGACGAACTGGCTGGGGCGGAGGAAGGGGGCAAATTCGCTTTCCGGCGCCACCGCCAGCTCCAGGCTGTACACCGGGGTATAAAGCTTGTCCGCCTTGTGCTCCAGCACCTTCAAGGTGTAGGCCCCCTCCCCTTCGGTGAAGGGGAGGGTCTCGTAAAACCCGGCGGCGTTGAGGTCGTAGTTATAATCTTTGCCGCCCTCTTTGGTGATCTGGACCTTGATGGGCTTGTCCTCCCCGCCGGTGTAGCGGACCCGGACCACGCCCTGGGCCAGGTCGGAAACATCCAACTGAGCCTTGTCGTTCCGGTAGGGATCGGGGGTGGGCTCCGGCGCAGGAGTTGGGGTGGGGACGGAGTGGGGCCCGGGTTTGACGGTGGTGGGCAAAAAGCCCAGGCCCCAGAGCAGGGCACATGCCAGCAAAAGAGCCAGGAGGGCCCAGAGAAGGACCGGGGGCTTTATTCGCTTCTTTTGGGACATGACAGAGCCCCCTTCCACGCAGTTTTCTCCCATTATACCGGGAAAGAGAAAGAAAAGCAAGAAGAGCCCGGCGGTTTCCCGCCGGGCTCCTTTTCTTTTTACGGCTCAGGCCTTTACCAGGTCGTAATAGGTGATGAGCTCCACGCCGTTGTCGGCGATCCACTTCTTGAGTATGGGGGAGGTCTGGGCCTCGTGGTCCTTCATCCGCTCCAGAGAGAGGGTGGTAAGACCCATCAGCTCGGCATCCACGAAGCCGGGATGGCCGCCCATGTTTACATACTCCGCCTTCAGGAACTCGTCGGCATGGGCCATAAAGTTCTCCAGAGGCGTCTTATTGAGCTGGTCCATGGGGTCAAAGACCTTCTTGGTGGAGGCAAGACCGGTGCGGCCCACCAGAGTGTGGAGGGAGATGAAGCCGAACTTCTCCTGAATGTCGTGGGAGAAGGGGACCCCCTCCTCCTTCACCAGCTGAGCGATGGCTTCCCGGTAGTGTTCATGGCTCAGAGAATGGCCGTGGAGGTAGCCGGGCTTACAGCCCATCAGCGCCACATAGCGGTCATACTGGGCCCGCAGCTCCCGGTAGACTTCCTCATAGGGGAACATCTCACGGCGGCCCTCCTCGGTCTGGAACCGGGGGTCCCGGATGCGGACGCCGGAGCGGATGAATTCGCCCTTATCGTCCACCAGGCTGGGAATGGATTTGGGGTCAGCGGCCGGAGGGCCGGAGACAATGTTGAAGTCGATGCCCAGGCAGGCCTTTTCAAACTCCTTGGCCTTCCACTGCTCAGCCGCCCAGGGGGCCAGGGCCATATTGGTGAAGAAGCCGGTGTTCCGCAGAGCACCATTTTCAATGGCATCCAAAATGCCGTAAGTAACTGCTTTGGTGAAGCCGTAGTCGTCGCCTTGCGTCAGTAACTTCATAAAAAATCCTCCTTTGATTTTGGCCGTCTTTGGACAAATTGCCTAATTCTTATGATACCCTTCCCTCCGGTTTTTGTCAAAGAGTTTTTCTTTCATGAAGATAGGGAAATGAAATGTTTTGCTCCGGGAGTGTACGGGGGATAAAGCAAGCCCGGCGGGAGGTCCCGCCGGGCTTGCTGGTTTTTGTTGTTTCTTAGTACATGCCGCCCATATCAGGAGCGGGAGCGGCGGGAGCGGGGGGCTGCGTCAGGGCAAGCTGCGCATCCTTCGCTTCCGGGCTAAGGGGCACCCGAAAGCTCACTCGCTCCGCTGCCCCTCCTTTCCCCACAAAAGCTGAGGACCGCTTTTGCGGGGACCCCTTTCATAAGCCCTCGCCCCCTGTTTGGGGAAATTTATGGGTTATTTCTTAGTACATGCCGCCCATATCAGGAGCGGGAGCGGCAGGAGCGGGGGGCTCGGGCTTGTCGGCCACCAATGCCTCGGTGGTGAGGAGGACGGAAGCGATGGAGGCGGCGTTCTCCAGGGCGGAGCGGGTCACCTTAGTGGGGTCCACGATACCGGCCTTCACCATGTCCACATAGGTCTCGTTGTAGGCGTCGAAGCCGGTGCCCACCTTGGCGGACTTCACGTGCTCCAGCACCACGCTGCCGTCCACGCCGGCATTGGCGGCGATCTGACGGACAGGCTCGGAGAGGGCGGCGGCGATGATCTGCACGCCGGTCTTCTCGTCGCCCTCGGTGGTCTTCAGAAGGGCTTCCACGGCGGGGATGGCGTTCACATAAGCGGTGCCGCCGCCGGCCACGATGCCTTCCTCCACGGCGGCACGGGTGGCGTTGAGAGCGTCCTCGATGCGGAGCTTCTTCTCCTTCATCTCGGTCTCGGTGGCGGCGCCCACACGGACAACAGCCACGCCGCCGGCCAGCTTGGCCAGCCGCTCCTGCAGCTTCTCCTTATCGTAGTCGGAGGTGGTCACCTCCACCTGGCTCTTGATCTGGGCCACACGGTTCTTGATATCGGCGGCCTTGCCGGCGCCGCCCACGATGATGGTGTTCTCCTTGTTCACCTTCACCTGCTTGGCCTTGCCCAGCATATCCATGGTGGCCTCCTTCAGGTCAAGGCCAACCTCCTCGCTGATGACGGTGCCGCCGGTGAGGATGGCGATATCCTGGAGCATCTCCTTGCGGCGGTCACCGTAGCCGGGAGCCTTGACGCAGACCACGTTCAGGGTGCCGCGGAGTCTATTCACGATGAGGGTGTTGAGGGCTTCACCCTCCACGTCCTCAGCGATGATAAAGAGCTTCTTGCCGGTCTGGACCACCTGCTCCAGCAGGGGCAGCAGGTCCTGGACGGAGGAGATCTTCTTATCGGTGATGAGGATGACGGGCTCGTCCAGAACGGCCTCCATCTTCTCCATGTCGGTGGCCATGTAGGGGGTGATGTAGCCCCGGTCAAACTGCATACCTTCCACGACCTCGGAGTAGGTCTCGGCAGTCTTGGACTCCTCCACGGTGATGACGCCGTCGGCGCCCACCTTCTCCATGGCCTCGGCGATGAGCTTGCCGATCTGCTCGTCGCCGGAGGAGATGGCACCTACCCGGGCGATGTCCTCGGTGCCCTTCACCTTCTTGGAGTTCTTCTTGATCTCGGCAATGGCGGCGTCGGAAGCGGCCTTGATGCCCTTCTTCATGATCATGGGGTTGGCCCCGGCGGCCAGGTTCCGAAGACCCTCACGGACGATGGCCTGAGTAAGCAACGTGGCGGTGGTGGTGCCGTCGCCGGCCACGTCGTTGGTCTTGGTAGCCACTTCCTTGACCAGCTGGGCGCCCATGTTCTCCATGGGATCCTCCAGCTCGATCTCCTTGGCGATGGTGACGCCGTCGTTGGTGATGAGGGGAGAGCCGTACTTCTTATCCAGCACCACGTTGCGGCCCTTGGGGCCCATAGTGATCTTCACGGTATCGGCAAGCTGGTCCACGCCCTTCTGGAGCGCCTTGCGGGCCTCCTCGCCGTAAGCAATGATCTTAGACATAATCAGTTACCTCCTATTATTCAACAATAGCAAGAATGTCGCCCTGGCGGACGATGGTGTACTCCTCGCCGTCCGTCCCATGAAATCTCTGATTTCATGGGAACCCTATGGATTTAAAATGCTCGGTCGGAATGAATCCTCCCTCCGCAATTCTCCGCCGCTTTCTGCGGCTCCGAATTTACGGTGCTTATCGCACCGCCCCATCTGCGATGGGGCCCCAAGGTGGACGGTTCCGCTTCCGAAACGTTTTATTCCACAACGGCCAGGATATCGCCCTGGCGGACGATGGTGTACTCCTCGCCGTCCACCTTGACCTCAGTGCCGGAATACTTGCTGGTGATGACCTTCTGGCCCTTCTTCACGGTCATCTTGACCTCCTTGCCGTCCACCTGGCCGCCGGGACCCACCTCGATGATCTCGGCGATCTCGGGCTTCTCCTTGGCGCTTCCGGTGAGGATGAGGCCCGACTTGGTCTTCTCCTCGGCCTCCAGCATCTTGATGATGACCCGGTCTCCCAAAGGCTTCAGTTTCATGTGTTGGTTCCTCCTTATATAGAATATTTTTTGAACTAACATTTTTATGTTTAGCACTCAAAGATGTAGAGTGCTAACCGCAAGTATGATAATACCTCTTCCAGCCAAAAAAATCAACCCCCTTTTTGGAAAAAGAAGGTCAATTTTCAAAAATTCAATTTTTGTTCACAAAGTGGCCCCGGCGGCAACGGGCTTTGCGCCGTAATTCACCCCCAGGGGATAAAAGAAATTGATCTTCCTTTCCGACCTCCGAACAGTGAAGCTGCGGCCGTACATACTCTCGCCGTCCACCACCGCTACCAGTTCCTTTTCAGAGGAGAAGGTGACCTCCTCCCCGTGGTAGGAACGGACAAGCTCCGGAGGACACTCCTTGTAGCGGCCCGAGGAATATTTGCCGATGTATTTCGCCAGCAGAGGCATGGAGATGTCCCCGATGAAAAGCATATCCAGCACTCCGTCATCGGGCATGGCCTCGGGCACCGGGTAAAACCCGCCGCCGTAGTAGCGGCCGTTGCAGACGCACAAAATGGTGGTGGGGCCCTCATAATGGATAGGGCCCATGTCCACCTTCATGGGATGGGAAAGGCCTTTGGTAAGTTTATCCGCCAGGGAGAGGACATAGGCCCCTGTGCCGCTGACCAAAGGCAGCCGCTTGAACCGGGCAACATCGGCAGCCACCCGGGCATCAATACCGGCACACACCGTATTGATGCCCAGAAGGCCGTTGCAGTCCATCAGGTCCATAGCAGCCTGGGGACCTTCCAGCAGCAATTCCAGCCGAGCAAACTGCTTCCGACCCTCCTTGCCGAAGATACGGAGAAAATCGTTGCCCGTGCCCAGAGGCACGTTGGTGATGGCGGCGTTTTCAAATCCCGCCGCGCCGTTCACCACCTCGTTGAGGGTGCCGTCCCCGCCGCAGGCATAGATACGTACCTCGTCCCCCACCTGGGCAGCCTCCAGGGCCATACGCCGGGCGTCGCCGGCGGCGGTGGTGGGATACGCCTCATAAGCGTTCCTGGGAAGAAGCCGGCGGATCTGCTCCAGCAGGTGCTGGACGCTGTTCCGCTTGCCCGCCATGGGGTTGACGATAAATACATGTCTCATCGAAACAAATCCACCCTTTGCTCTGGTCTCGCCAGCCGGGCGGCCAGCGCGGCGGCCTCGGCCCGGGTGACGGGGTTGTCAGGACAGAAGGAAAGGTCGGTATCCACGCCGGTCAAAATGCCTTTCACATAAAGGCTGTATATGGCCCCGGCGGCCGGGTCGGCGGCGGTCACATCCTTCACCGCGGCCATGACCCGCACCAGGCTGTTGCGCTGGGGCAGGCTTTTGGCAAGCTGGGTGGCGCCGAAGACCTGGGCCAGCTCCCGACGGGTGATCTGCCGGGCGTAGTCGTCAAACTGGGTGCCGGAGATGATGCTGCTGGCCAGACAGTAGTTCACAGCGTCGGTATACCAGGGGTCAGACAGGTGGGCGGTGGTGTGGAAATCGTCGCCCATGTAGCGGGAGTCCATGTTGGCGGCCATCTGAAGGGCCTCAGCCACGGTTACCGCCCGGCTGGGCTCAAAGAGGCCGTTTCCGGTGCCCGACATGATCCCCGTGTTGTAGGCGATATCCGCCCAGAGGGAGAACCAGTCGGCGCCCTTCACATCGCTGTAATTGGGCAGCAGGCCCCGGGTCAGCAGGAAGTGACTGCCGGGCACATTCATGGCGCTGAGCACCCCGGGGAGCTGGAAAAGGGGCACCACCGTCCGCCCCCCTTGCTTATCCGTAAGAAACAGAGCGTCCAAGCCGCCGCTCTTCCCCGTCTCCACCGAGGCGTAGACGATAGGGTAGACCTCCTGGGTCCGCTTACCGTCGGCATTCAGGTGGGGCACGATGTTCACCACGCCCCAGCTATCTCCCTTCTGGGCAATGTAAAGCCCGTGGGCCATGGGCAGAAGGCTGTCATACTCGGGCTGGATGAGATACCTGCCGTCAGGCCGGATGACTCCCATTTTGCCGCTCAGGTTCACCGCCGCCATGCCCAGAGAGAAGGACACCACCGAATTATATTGAAAGGGGATGGCGATATTCCCACTGCCGTCGGCAAAACCCCATTTTCCATCCTCCTCGGCCTGGGCGTAGCCCTCGCTGTAGCCGTAGACCGTGTAGGCCTTTGCCCCAGGCAGAGCGGAGGAGAGAAGGCAGAGGGCAAGGCTCAGAGCCAGAACTGTTCTCCTTTTTTTCATCCCCTTGCCCCCTTTTTGTCAAAATATTGGAACAGGTCGCATTTCAGCATCCCGTTATAAAGCTTCCGCTTCTTGTCCGCCGTCCTCCCGAAAGTCCGCTCGAACTCCGTATGGGAGGAGAGCAGGTAAAGGCTCCAGCCGGGGGGCATCTGCCGCCAGGCCCGCCCGAAGGCGGCGTAGAGCTTTTCGGCCTCCCCCCTGTCGGAGAGCCGCTCGCCGTAGGGCGGATTGGTGACCACCTTGCCGGAGGGCTCCGAAGGGGCAAACTGGGTGGCGTCGGCCTCTTCAAACCGAAGGGTGTCAGCCACCCCGGCCTTTCGGGCGTTGGCCTTGGCCAAAGATACCGCTTTGGGGTCGATGTCGCTGCCCAGAATATCGTAATCGCCGTGGTACTCCAGGTCTTTGGCCCGGTCAACTTCCTGGCTCCAAAGCCTCTTGTCCAGACTCTTCCACCGTTGGGCGGCAAAGGAGCGGGAAAGGCCCGGGGCCCGGTTTTTGGCAATCAACGCGGCCTCGATGGGGATGGTGCCTGAGCCGCAGAAGGGGTCCCGGAAGGGGTCCTTGCCCCGGTAGTGGGACAGGAGCACCATGCCGGCGGCCAAAGTCTCCCGCAGGGGGGCGGCCACCCCCTCCGCCCGGTAGCCCCGCTTGTGGAGAGAGGGGCCGGTGGTATCCAAGAAAAGCTCGGCTGTATCCTTCATAATGGAAAACCGGATCTGGTAAAGGCCCTCCATCTCCGGGAGAGTTTGGATATGATAGACTTCTCCCAGCCGGGTGGCAGCAGCCTTCTTGATGATCCTCTGGCAGGCGGGGATGGACTGGAGGGCAGAATTTAAGCTGTGGCCCGCCTGAACGGGGAAAGCCCCGTCCTTGGGGATAAACTGCTCCCAGGGGAGGGCCTTCACCCCCTCGAAAAGGGCGTCAAAGGCGGAGGCCTCAAACCGGCCCAGCCGGAGAAGCACCCGCTCGCCGGTACGCAGGCACAAATTGGCCCGGACCAGAAGGGCAGGGTCGTACTCACAGAGCACCCGGCCATTCTCTGCCCGGACGTCTTGCGCCCCCATCCGCTTCAGCTCCTCGGCACAGATCCCCTCCAGGCCGAAGAGAGTAGGCACCGCAAGGCAAAGCGCCTCCATCATTCCACCTCCGTTTCCCCTATTTTTTTATTCTCACTTTATTTTGACGAAATTCGGGTCAAAATGTTCCCTCTTATTATAACGGTATGCGGGCGGTTTTGCAATTCTTTTTCCGCATAAAATGCACCGGAGCGAAAAGTCTCTCCCTCCCTTCCCTTTTCAGATATTAAAAATGAGAATAAATTAGTATTCGTGAGAATATGATAGAATAGAATAGATTTTCATTCTTTTTGTGCTCCTCCTCCCCCCTCCTTTTCCCTGCCCACCCCTCCCGGGCCCAAAATCAGCGTGACAAAGCCGGACTTTTTGTGTATAATAAGCTCAAGTTCAGGAACTGAACACGCCCCACAAATCTCAAACAGAAAGAAAGGAGCTGATGGCTGTGCCTTGGTTGCCAAGTGTGATCTGGCTGGTGCTGCTGGTGGTATTCGCCGTTGTGGAGGCCGTGACGGTGGGCCTTGCGTCCATCTGGTTCGCAGCGGGAGCCCTGGCGGCTCTCCTGTCCACCTTCTTCACCGACAACATCTGGATCCAGATCTTCCTCTTCGTCCTGGTCTCGGCGGTGACCCTCATCGCCCTGCGGCCCCTAGCGAAGAAGTACGTCACCCCCAAGGAAGTCCATACCAACGCTGACCGGGTCATCGGCCGGGAGGCCGTGGTCACGGAGGATATCGACAACCTGACCGCTGTCGGAGCCGTCAAAATTTTTGGAGTCCTCTGGACCGCCCGCTCAGCAGATGACGACCCCATCCCGGCGGGGAGCACCGTCACCGTCAAGGAAATCGACGGGGTAAAGTTAGTGGTTGCAAAGAAGGGGTAAAGCCCTGTCTCCTGGCGGGTTTGGAACCCACCCCTACGAAAGCCGCCTACGGAAAGTCAAAACATAAACCTATATCGAGAGGAGAAAAACTATGCCCATCTATATGAAGATCATCCTGGCCATTCTGGGCGTCCTTGTGGTTCTTGCCCTGGCCCTCAACTTTAAGGTGGTCCAGCAGTCCAAGGCCTACGTCCTCACCCGGCTGGGCAGCTTCCACACCATCTGGACCCAGGGCCCCCACTTCAAGATCCCCTTCATCGACCGCATCGTCAAGGTGGTGTCTTTGAAGGAGCAGGTGGTGGACTTCGCCCCCCAGCCCGTCATCACCAAGGATAACGTGACCATGCAGATCGACACGGTCATCTACTTCACCATCACCGACCCTAAGCTCTATACCTACGGCGTGGAGCACCCCATGAGCGCCATCGAGAACCTGACCGCCACCACCCTGCGTAACATCATCGGCGATCTGGAGCTGGACCAGACCCTGACCAGCCGGGACATCATCAACTCCAAGATGCGCTCTTTGCTGGACGAGGCCACCGACCCCTGGGGCATCAAGGTGAACCGGGTGGAGCTGAAGAACATCATGCCTCCCCGGGACATTCAGGAGTCCATGGAAAAGCAGATGCGGGCCGAGCGTGAGCGCCGTGAGGCCATTCTCCAGGCCGAGGGCACCAAGCAGTCCCAGATCCTGGTGGCCGAGGGCGAGAAGCAGTCCCTCATCCTGAAGGCCGAGGCCGCCAAGGAGGCCGCCATCAAGCGGGCCGAGGGCGAGGCCGAAGCCATCCTGAAGGTCCAGCAGGCCACTGCCGAGGCCCTGAAGCTCCTCAACGAGGCGGCTCCCACCGACCAGGTGGTGAAGCTGAAGGCCCTGGAGGCCTTCGCCAAGGCCGCCGACGGAAAGGCCACCAAGCTCATCATCCCCAGCGAGATCCAGGGTTTGGCGGGCCTTGCCGCCAGCGCCAAGGAGATCTTTACGGCGGAGGAGAAGAGCGAAGGCGGCGGGAAGCCGAGGGGATAAGACCCGAAGCGGAACGAACGGACCGCAGGCCCCAAAGGGGCCGGAGGCCGGCTTGTGCAGTTCGGCAAAGCCGATGCCGGAGGGGACCACGCGACCATAGGAAGCGGGGCGGAGAGGCTTATATCCCGAGGCGCACTGACCGCCCCGCAGCTTGACAGCCCAGAAGCCAAGGGCGAGAAGAAGGGCAAGTAAACACTGTTCCTACGGAGGGCAGCGCAGTTGCGCTGCCCTCTTGTATTTTGTCTCAGGTTCTGGTATAATGCTCTTAATTATGCTCCGTTATTATGCCTTTTCCCACCTGTAAGGAGGTGTCTCCATGCACAAGAAAGGTTTGTCTCATCTGCTGGAGCCCAGCTTCCGGCTTTATTTCATCTTCCTGGCCCTCTTTGCGGCAGCCTCCGCCGTCATGGGACAGTATCATCTGGCCCTCTTTGAAGGGGTGGTGGTGCTGGTGCTGTTCCTCTACTTCCACCGGCGCAACAGCGTGCGGAAGCGGGAGATCCTCAGCTACATTGAAAACCTCACCGACGATATGGATGTAGCTGCCAAGGACACCATGGTAAACGCCCCCCTGCCCATGGTCATCTTCCGGCCCGAGACAGAGGAGGTCATCTGGTCCAACGACCGGTTCCTTCAGATCTCCGGGGACCGGGATCACCTTTTCGACCGGAAGATCACCGATGCGGTGCCCTCCTTCGACACCCGCTGGCTCATGGAAGGCAAGACCCAGTGCCCCAGCGAGGTGCTTATCGGGGCGCGGCGGTTCCAGGTCTTCGGCCACCTGGTCCGCACCGGGGAGCGGAAAGAGCAGGATTTCCTGGCCACCACCTACTGGGTGGAGGTCACCGAGCTCTCCATACTCCGGGACGACTATTATGCCAGCCGGCCGGTGGTCATTCTGCTGGTCATGGACACCTACGACGAAATTTTCAAGGGTGTCAGCGACAACGTAAAGACGGCCATGCTCTCCGATTTGAACCGCCGGATGAGCGAGTGGACCGCCCCCACCAACGGCATATACTGCCGCTACGACCGGGACCGGTATCTGCTCATCTGCGAGGAACAGTACCTGTCCGCCATGCTGGAAAAGAAATTTGACATTCTGGATTCTGTTCATGAGGTGGTGAACCCCAGCGGTATCCCCGCCACCCTATCCATCGGCGTAGGCCGGGACGCGGACAGCCTTGCCGACCTCTTCCAGTATGCCTCTCTGGCGCTGGAAATGGCCTTCTCACGAGGGGGCGACCAGGCGGTGGTAAAAAACCGCTTCAACTTTGAGTTCTACGGCGGCCGCTCCAAGGAGACCGAGCGCCACACCAAGGTAAAAAGCCGCATTATGGCAAGCGCCCTCTACGAGCTGATCGGCGACGCTTCCCAGGTTTTCGTCATGGGCCATACCTTCCCGGACCTTGACTGCATCGGCCCGGCGGCAGGCCTGGCGGCCATTGGCCGGAAACGGGGGGTGCCCGTCCACATTCTCCGGGACACTACCGTCAGCCCCGCCGACCAGATGATGGACGAGCTGGAGCAGCTGCCTGAGTACGAGGATGTATTCGTCACCCCCGCCGATGCCATGGTCATGGCCGACGCCAGCTCTCTGCTGGTGGTGGTGGACACCAACCGGCCGGAGCAGGTCCTGAGCCGGGAGTTTTTAGAGTCGGTAAATAAGGTGGCGGTCATCGACCACCACAGACGGGCGGCCAGCTACATCGAGGGGGCGGCCCTCAGCTTCCACGAGACATACTCCTCCTCCGCCTCGGAGCTTACTACCGAACTGCTCCAATATATCCTGGAGCCCCCGGAGCTTCTCAAATTGGAGGCCGAGGCCCTCATGGCAGGCATGGTGCTGGACAGCAAGAACTTTACCATGCGCACCGGCTCCCGCACCTTTGACGCGGCGGCTTTCCTCCGCCGGTCAGGGGCGGACACCACCGAGGTGCGGCGGTTCTTCAAGACCGACCTCAACCGGGCCATTGCCCGGTACGAGATCGTCAAGGAGGTCAAGATGGTCCGGGAGGGCATCGCCGTCGCCGCGCTGGGCCACCCGGTGGACCGGGTCACTGCCGCCCAGGCTGCCGATGAGCTGCTGACCGTTCAGGGGGTGGACGGCTCCTTTGTCCTCTTCCCCGACGCCGACGGGCGCATCATCCTCTCCGGCCGAAGTCTGGGTGAGCCAAACGTCCAGGTCATCCTGGAGGAGCTGGGGGGCGGCGGCAACGCCGCCGTGGCCGGCGCCCAGATCCCGGGCAAGAGCCTGGAGGAGGTCCGGGAAGCGCTGCTGGTCTCGATTGAAAAGTATTACGCCGAGGATGGCTCGAAATAATCATCTCTATACCAAAGGAGTGTATCTATTATGAAAGTGATTTTGACCCAGGACGTGAAGGGCCAGGGCAAGAAGGGCCAGCTTATTGAGGCCAGCGACGGCTACGCCCGGAACTTCCTTCTGCCCCGGAAGCTGGCGGTGGCCGCCACCGCCGAGAACCTGAACACCATGCAGCAGCAAGAGAAGGCCAAAAGGGCCCAGGAGGCCGCCGAGCGCTCCGCCGCCCTGGAGATGGCTGAGAAGCTGAAGGACTGCACCGTGAAGGTCACTGCCAAGGCGGGCAACGGCGGACGGCTCTTCGGCTCGGTGACCAGCAAGGAGGTCTCCGACGCTCTGAAGGCCCAGTACGGCATCGACATCGCCAAAACCAAGATCGTACTGCCTGAGCCCATCAAGGCCTTCGGCGGCTACCAGCTCAAGTGCAAGCTGGGGTATGAGATCTCGGGGACCATCAACGTGACGGTTGTGGAAGCGTGAGCATAGGCGCATCGTACAAAAAGGCAAGGGAGTGAAACTGCCATGGACGAATTGATTTCCCGGCAAATGCCCCATTCGGTGGAGGCAGAGCAGGCGGTGCTGGGCTCTGTCCTTATTGACGAGCGGTGTATCCCCCAGGTGATGGAGGCGCTAAAGCCCGAGGACTTTTATCTGCGGCAGAACCGGGAGATTTTTGAAACGGTCTGCTCCATGTTCAACTTCTCGGAGACCATCGACCCCGTCACCGTGCTGGACAAGATGAAGCAGCTTGGGGTGTACGACGAGAACACCTCCTACGACTACATCCGCCAGCTTATGGTCATCACCCCCACCGCCGCCAACGTGGGAGAGTATATCAACATCGTGAAGGACAAGTCCCTTCTCCGCCGGGTGGCCGAGACGGCGGGGGCCGTCACCGCCCTCATTCAGGAGGGCACCGCCACCGCCCAGGAGGCCCTGGAGGCCGCTGAACAGCGGATCTACGCCATTCGCCAGGGCCGGGGGGCACAGGGGCTGGAGCATATCTCCTCCATCCTGCTGGGGGTCTACGACCGCTTGAACGAGCTGGCCGCCAGCGACCAGGCGGTGCCGGGACTGTCCACCGGCCTTCCCAATCTGGACTCTGCCATTGCCGGACTCAATAACTCCGATCTTCTCATCCTGGCCGCCCGGCCCGGCATGGGCAAAAGCTCTTTCGCTCTCAACGTGCTTTTGCATGCAGGCAAGTTTTCCGGCAAGAGCGTGGTCTATTTCTCCCTGGAAATGAGCCGGGAGCAGCTTGCCATGCGGCTTATCTCCAGTGAGGCCTTTGTGGAGTTGAAAAAGCTCATCACGGGCAAACTAAACGAGGAGGACTGGACCAAGGTGGCCGCCGCCTCCGCCTCCCTCAACCAGACCAACATTCTCATCGACGACAACCCCATGCTGTCGGTGGCGGACATGAACGCAAAATGCCGCCGGGTGGATAACCTGGGGCTGGTCGTCATAGACTACCTTCAGCTCATGACCTCCGCAGGCGGCCCCAGCCGGGGCGGCGACAACCGGCAGCAGGTGGTTTCCGATATGTCCCGGGCGCTGAAGATCATGGCAAAGGAGCTAAACGTGCCCGTTTTGTGCCTAAGCCAGCTCTCCCGCGCCAACGAGAGCCGCTCGGACAAACGGCCCATGCTTTCCGATCTTCGGGAATCGGGGGCCATTGAGCAGGACGCCGACATCATCCTTTTCCTCTACCGGGACGATTATTATAATGATGACAGCGAGGAGCACAACCTGGCCGAGTGCATCGTGGCCAAGAACCGCCACGGGGAGACGGGGACGGTAGAGCTCCAGTGGATCCCCGAGTACACCACCTTCACCGCGGTGGAGCGGCGGTATGGGGACTATTGATATGGATGAGGCCCTGATCCTGCCCGGCTCCACGGTGCTGTGCGCCGTGTCCGGCGGGGCGGATTCCGTGTGCCTGCTCCATATGCTCTCCCGGAGAGGGGACATTTCCCTTCGGGCGGCCCACTTTAACCACCGGCTGCGGGGGGAGGAGTCGGACCGGGACGAGCAGTTTGTCCGGGAGCTGTGCCGGGAGTGGAGCATCCCCCTCACGGTGGGCAGCGGGGACGTGAAGGCTTACGCCAAGGCGGAAAAGCGCTCCATCGAGGAGGCCGGGCGTATCCTGCGGTACAACTTTCTCTTTGAGACAGCCGAACGGGAGGGCTGCCACCTCATCGCCACCGCCCACAACGCAGACGATAATCTGGAGACCCTGCTCCTGAACCTGACCCGGGGGAGCGGCCTGCAAGGGCTGACCGGCGTCCCGCCCCGGCAGGGAATGCTGATCCGGCCCCTATTGTCCACCACCCGAAAGGAAATTGAGACCTATCTTCGGACATACGGCCTTTCCCATGTGGAGGACAGCTCCAACCGTGACGAGACATACAGCCGCAATAAGATGCGCCGCCGGGTCTTGCCCCTGTTGGAGGAGCTCAACCCCTCCCTGCGGAAAAATTCCGCGGACACCATTCGCTATCTGCGTGCGGACAACGACTATCTCAACGCCCAAGCCGCTGCGCTGACCGCCCAGGCCCGAACAGGTCCCGAGGGGGTGTCCATTGACGCTTCCCTGATTGCCCAGGCCCCGGACCCCATTGCCATCCGGGCGGTGCGGCAGCTCCTTTCCATGACGGCCCAGGGCTCCACCGACTGCACCGCCGCCCATCTGGAGGGCCTGGCGGCCCTCTGCCGGAGCGGCGGCCCCTCCACCCTTCTGGACCTGCCCCACGGCGTCACTGCCCGGCGGGAATATGACAGGCTGATCCTCACCACCCGGAAGGAAGGCCCCCCCCTTTGGGCCGCTTTTTCCCCTGTTGAGGGGGACAACCCGGTGCCCGGCACCGGCTGGGTGGTGGTCGTGGCGGGGAAACCTTGGCCCGGCCTTGTGGTCCGACCCCGGCGGACGGGGGATGCCATTCCCCTGCCAAACGGCCACACCAGAAGCCTGAAAAAGCTCTTCATCGACAGAAAGATTCCCCGGCTCAGCCGGGATACCATCCCCATTGTGGCCGACCATGAGGGAGTCATCGCCGTGGCCGGGCTGGGAAGCAACACCGAGCACCCCCGCCATGGGCGGATCGTGATAAAAGTAAGGGAGGATACAAAAAATGAATGTGAGTGAAATGCGAGAGGACATCGACCACATACTGATCTCTGAGGAGGAGCTCCAGAAGCGGGTGGCCGAGCTGGGGGCCCAAATAAGCGCCGACTACGCCGGGAAGTGCCCATTGCTGGTGAGCGTGCTGCGGGGGTCCTTCATCTTTATGGCGGACCTTGCCCGGCAGGTGCAGCCCTTCTGCCAGGTGGATTTTATGGCGGTCTCCTCCTACGGCTCGGGCACCGTGTCCTCGGGCCAGGTGAACATCGTCAAAGACCTCACCGATTCCATCGAGGGCAAGGACGTCATCGTGGTGGAGGATATTCTGGACAGCGGCAACACCCTCTCCTACCTCTTCCAGCTTTTGAAGGCCCGGAATCCGGCCTCTTTGAAGCTCTGCGCCCTGCTGGATAAGCCCTCCCGGCGGACCAAGCCCATCACCGCCGACTATGTGGGCTTCGAGGTCCCCGACAAGTTCGTGGTGGGCTACGGTTTGGACTATGACGAGCTCTACCGCAACCTGCCCTACATAGGCGTTTTGAAGCCCAGAGTCTATGAGAAGTAACGGTCTGCTGGGCTGTCAAGCTGCGAACAGGTCAGGGCGCTTCGGGATATAAGCCCCTTCGACTGCGCGCGCCGTTTGCTGGGCCTTCGGCCCACCAAGCCGTCCGCTCCGCTCCGGGTCTTATCCCCGAAGCTGACCTGTTCTTCGCTCTTCTTTTTTGAAAGGACGTGGTTCCCCTTTGGATAAACGATTCAGTATCAGAGACGCAGGCTTTCTTGGTCTCATCGTAGTGATCCTGCTGGTCATTGTCTTTGCCCTCCGGGGCCTGGACGCCTCCCCCGAGCCCACCTCGGCGGAGGTTCGCACGCTCATTGAAACCCAGCAGGTGGATACGGTGAAAGTGAAGGACAACACCCTCACCATGGTGCTCAAGGATGGCTCCACCGTCACTGCCAAGCTATACAGCGGCGAAATGTTTTACGATGAGTTCAACGACATCCTTGTGGCCCAGAAACGTGCCGGTATCCTCACCGACTACAACTATCTGCCTGACACCATTCTGCCTTGGTATGCCTCCTTCCTTCCCTGGCTGGTCATCCTCGGGCTTTTTGCCCTGCTGTGGTACAGCATGATGAGCCGCCAGATGAACGCCGGCGGCGGTGGCGGTGGGGCCGGTGACCGGCCCTCCCGGTTCAGCCGGGCCCGCACCAAGGTCGCCAACGGAGAGGGCAAACAGGTCACCTTTGCCGATGTGGCCGGAGCCGATGAGGAAAAAGCAGAGCTTCAGGAGGTGGTAGACTTTCTGAAAGAGCCCCAGCGGTATCTGGAACTGGGAGCCCGCATCCCCAAGGGCATCCTGCTGGTGGGCCCGCCGGGCACCGGCAAGACCCTCCTTGCCAAAGCGGTAGCCGGGGAGGCGGGAGTCAATTTCCTGTCCATCTCAGGTTCCGACTTTGTGGAGCTCTATGTGGGCGTGGGCGCAGGCCGGGTCCGCGACCTTTTCGACCAGGCCAAGAAGGACGCCCCCGCCATCGTCTTTATCGACGAGATCGACGCCGTGGCCCGGCAGCGGGGCGCCGGCCTAGGCGGCGGCCACGATGAACGGGAACAGACCCTAAACCAGCTCCTGGTGGAGATGGACGGCTTCACCGCCAACGAAGGCGTGGTGGTGCTGGCTGCCACCAACCGGGTGGACATTCTGGACCCCGCCATCCTGCGGCCCGGCCGCTTTGACCGCCAGGTCTATGTGGGCGAGCCCGATGTGAAGGGCCGGGAGGACATCCTGAAGGTCCACACCCGGAACAAGCCCTTGGCCGACGACGTTGATTTGAAAACCGTGGCAAAATCCACAGCCGGTTTCACCGGCGCCGAGCTGGAAAGCCTTATGAACGAGGCAGCTCTCCGGGCCGCCAAGTTCCGCCGGCCCTTTATCCTCATGGAGGATATTGAAGAGTCCATTATCAAAGTGCTGGCCGGCCCCGAGAAGAAGAGCAAGGTGGTCATTGAGCGGGAGCGGAAGCTCACCGCCTACCACGAGGCGGGCCACGCCCTGGTCCTCCACGCCCTGCCCAGCCAGGACCCGGTACACCAGATCACCATTGTCCCCCGGGGTATGGCAGGTGGTATGACCATCCATCTGCCCAAGGAAGACAAATCTTTCCAGTCCAAAAAGGAACTCACCGACCGCATCGCCGTCTGCCTGGGTGGCCGGTGCGCCGAGCAGCTTGTGCTGGGGGATATCTCCACCGGGGCGGGCAGCGATCTGCAGACCGCCAGCGCCATTGCCCGGAACATGGTCATGCGCTACGGCATGAGTGACAAACTGGGCAACGTGGTCTTTGATTCCGGCCACGACGAGGTGTTTATCGGTCGGAGCATGGCCCAGGCCAAGAGCTACTCCGAGGAGACCGCCAGTCTCATTGATGAGGAGGTCAAGCGGCTGCTGGATGATGCCTACCGCACCTGCGGCGCCATCCTCACCCGGGACCGGGCCTACCTGGAAAAGGTGGCCCAGTACCTTCTGGAACATGAGACCATGGACGGAGAGACCTTTGAGAGGATCATGAATCAGCCTGTGTAAAAGCCCGGCGAGACGGACTATCCGTATAAATGGGGTCCCCGCAACCCACTTGCCGCTTTGCAGGAAGAGAGGAGGGCCGCCATGAAACTGAAAAAGCGTCTGGGGGCCCTTCTGGCCGCCCTATGCCTGCTGTGCTCGCTGGTGCTGCCCCTTGCGTCGGGGGCTGCTCCCACCGTCTACCTGCTGGCTGTGGGCAATAAGATGTTCGATCCCGCCGGGGGCGCTCTGCCCGTGTCAGTGGACGGGGTCATCTATATCCCCTACACCGTTTTTGACCGAAACACCACCGGCTGGGATCTGGGCGTCTATTATGGCATTGATCAGAGCCGGGGACCTGTGCTGACCCTCTACTCCTCAGACAAGCGGCTGATCTTCACCGTCAATATGGGCATCTGCGAGGACCAGGACGGAAACTCCATGAGCTTCCGGGCCAGGATCCGGAACAACATCCCCTATGTCCCTGCTTCGGCGGTGTGCAGCTTCTTCGGACTCAACTATTCCTTCCTGCCCACTTCCGACCGGGGCACCCTCATCCGTATCGCCGATGAGGCCGCCACCTCCTCCATGAGCGACAGCTTCTTCATGAGCGCCGCCCAGGGAGCCATGCTCTCCCGTTACAATGACATTGTTCAGAGTCAGGACCCCCAGCCGACCCCCTCTCCCAGCCCCAGTACTCCCCCGGTGGAGACTCCACCTCCCTCCGCCCCCCCCAGCGGCAGCGGCAAGGAGAAGGTGCGGCTCTACCTGGCGGTGGACGCTTCGGAGGCAAGCAGCGATCTGACTCTCCTCTTCCCCGCCGGAGTCAAGGCTCTGTTCCTCTTCACCCCCGACTCCCTCCCCACCCAGGCTAAGCTGGTGCGGAAGGCGGTTGCGGCAGGGCATTCGGTGGGGCTCCTGGTCAGCGGAACGGCGGAGGAAGCCTTGGCGCAGTTGGAACAGGGCAACGAGCTTCTCGCCCACATCGCCCGCGTAAAGACCCGCCTGGTCTCTGCCCCCGGCAGCCTCACCGCCGCCCTCTCCGCAGAGGGCTGGAGCTGCTGGCAGAGCAATGTGGCCGGGGACAATGCCGCCACCCTGCTGGCCAACCTGGACCTCCGGCGTACAGTAGGCCGGATCACCCTGCCCGCCTCCTCCTACACCATCAGTCGGGTGCTGAGCCGGGTGCGGGAGGATGGGTATGATATCAGGCAACCGTTAGAAACTGATATCTAAGAAGGGCGGAGAACAGGTCAGCGAGGGAGCTTGGACCGGAGCGAGGGCGAGCGTAGGGCCGCTATGTGGCCCAAGACCAGCCCGAGTCGTAGGGAAAGCGACCGAGTGCCCTGACCTGTTCGCAGCCTGACAGCCCCGCTTTTTCAGACGGCCGCTTGTGCGGCCGTCTTTTTTATAGACGAAGGCGGAAAAATCATGTATAATAGGGAGGAACGGCCAAACCACCATCACAAAGGAGAGCATTTATGGACAAGATCATTGCCATTCTGGCTGCCGAGCTGGGCCAGCCGCAGAATTATGTAAACAATGTGGTGACCTTGCTGGACGAAGGCAACACCATTCCCTTCATCGCCCGGTACCGGAAGGAAATGCACGGGGCCATGGACGACACCGTCCTCCGGAACCTCAGTGACCGGCTGAACTACCTCCGGAATCTGGACAAGCGCCGGGAGGAAGTGAAGCGCTCCATTGAGGAGCAGGGCAAACTGACAGAAGAGCTTTCCGCCGCCATCGACGCCGCCGCCACGTTGGCCGAGGTGGAAGACCTGTACCTGCCCTACAAGAAAAAGCGCCGGACCCGGGCCACGGTGGCCAAGGAGAAGGGGCTAGAGCCTTTGGCCCTCCTCCTCTTCGCTCAGGAGCCTGACTGTCCCGAGCCCCTGACCGCCGCCGAGGATTATGTAAACCCCGACCTGGAGGTCAACACCCCTGAAGACGCCCTCCAGGGGGCCAACGACATCATCGCCGAGATGGTCTCCGACGACGCCGAGGTGCGGAAGGTCCTGCGGGAGTATATGCTCCGCCACAGCGTCCTTTCCTCCCAGGCCACCAGGGAGGAGGACAGCGTCTACCGGCTCTACTACGACTTCAAGCAGCCGGTGGCAAAGCTCCAGGGCCACCAGATCCTGGCCATCAACCGGGGGGAGCGGGAAGAATGGCTGAAGGTGGACGTGCTCACTGACCGGGAACAGTCCCTGCCCCTGATGAACAAGGTGGTAGTCCGGCTGGGAAGCCCGGCCACGGCCTTTGTCACCACCGCCAGTGAGGACGCCTACGACCGGCTCATCTACCCCTCTTTGGAGCGGGAGATCCGCAACACCCTCACCGAGAAGGCTGACGAGGGGGCCATCGGGCAATTTGCCCTCAATCTGAAACCCCTTCTCATGCAGCCTCCGGTGAAGGGCAAGGTGGCTATGGGGCTGGACCCGGGCTACCGCAACGGCTGCAAGGTGGCGGTGGTGGATGCCACGGGCAAGGTGCTGGACACCACGGTGGTCTACCCCACCTTCGGGGAACGGCAGAAGCAGGAGGCCATCGCCGCACTCAGCAAGCTCATCAAGAAACACGCCGTGGAGGTCATCGCCATCGGCAACGGCACCGCCTCCAAAGAGACTGAGATCATGACCGCCGAGCTCCTCAAGGTCGTTGGGGGCGGGGTGAGCTACATGGTGGTGAGCGAGGCGGGGGCCTCGGTGTACTCCGCCTCCAAGCTGGCGGCGGAGGAGTTCCCCCAGTATGACGTAAACCTGAGAAGCGCCGTGTCCATCGCCCGGAGGCTCCAGGACCCTCTGGCCGAGCTTGTGAAGATCGACCCCAAGGCCATCGGGGTGGGCCAGTATCAGCACGATATGCCCCAGGCCCGGCTGGACGAGACCCTTTCGGGTGTGGTGGAGGACTGCGTCAACGCGGTGGGGGCCGACCTCAACACCGCCTCCGCCCCCCTTCTCAGCCATGTGGCGGGGCTCAACGGCACCACCGCCAAGAACATCGTCAAGTACCGGGAGGAGAACGGGGCTTTCACCACCCGGAAGCAGCTTTTGAAGGTGCCCAAGCTGGGGCCCAAGGCCTTTGAGCAGTGCGCCGGCTTCCTGCGGGTGCCTGAGAGCAAGAACGTGCTGGACAACACCGGGGTCCACCCGGAGAGCTATGAGGCGGCCCAGGCTCTGCTGGAGAAGTGCGGCTACACCCTTCAGGACGTGAAGGCCGGGGAGATCGCCCTTTTGAGCTCCAAGGTGAAGCTCTACGGGGAGGAGAAGGCGGCCCAGGAGCTGGGGGTGGGCCTTCCCACCCTCCGGGACGTGGTGAAGGAGCTGATGAAGCCGGGCCGGGACCCCCGGGACGAGCTGCCCGCCCCGGTGCTGCGAAGCGACATTCTGGACATGAAGGACTTGAAGCCTGGTATGGAGCTTACCGGCACGGTGCGCAACGTCATCGACTTCGGGGCCTTTGTGGACATCGGGGTCCACCAGGACGGGCTGGTCCACATCTCCCAGATCAGCAATAAATACATTAAGCACCCCAGCGAGGTTTTGTCCGTGGGGGATATCGTCACCGTGTGGGTCATCTCCGTGGACGAGGGGAAAAAGCGGATCAGTTTGACCATGAAGAAACCGAAATAATGCTTCATTTTTAAGGTGTTCTGAGCGGCCATCTTTCCGGGGGCACCGCTTTCAAGCGGTTTTATCCGCAAGGGGCACGCCCCATCCGTAAGGCAGCAAAGCCGCCAACGGCTGGGCTGTGGCCCGGGGCGGGCAACCCAAAAGAGCTCTGGAATCGCAAAATCCAAACTTGCTGTTACAGCTGACGTAAGGAGGTCATCCCATGGAAGTGCCGAGACATCCCTGGCGGCGGTACTTTGCCCGGCTGTTAGATATCAGCCTCTATGGCCTCCCCTTTCTGGCCGTGGAACTGCTCTGGTTCCACATCCCCATCAAAACCTTTGACCGCTGGTGGTTCCAGCTATTGAACAGCTATTTGGCCTATGGGGTCATGCTTTTGGCGGAGCCTTTCCTGCTCCACTTCTGGGCCACCACCCCGGGCAAGGCGGTCTTCGGCATCACGGTCCGGGACGCCCAGGGGGAGAAGCTGTCCCTCCACTGGGCCCGGCGGCGGACCTTTGAGGTCTTTGCCTATGGCATGGGCTGCGGCGTTCCCTGGTACAGCCTCTGGAAGGAATACCAGGCCTTGAAGGCCGCCCGGGAGGGGGACCGGCTGGAGTGGGAGTTCGGCGCGGAGGGCAAACCAGAACGGCTGGAGGTCCCCAGCGGCCTGAGCTCCTGGCTGGCCTACGGCTTTTTGCAGTTGGCCACTCTGGCCCTCACGGTGGTGCTGGTCCTTCTGAGCCTGCTGCCGCCCCACCGGGGGGAGGGGCTTACCATGGCGGAGTTTGCGGACAATTACAACTTTTACGTCCGGCGGTTTTCCCGGGAGACCTACCTGATGGACAGCGGCGGCGGGCTCACGGACAACCCGGAGTTCCATGCCCGCGAATTGTGGAACGACCCCGACGGTGCCCTCCGCTGGTCCCCCATCTATGAGGGGGAGGAACTCACGGGCTACCGGTATGTGCTGGACACAGACACCGCCTACTACCGGCTCGATCCCGCCTACCAGTTTTATGGGACCTGGGCCTTCTTCGGCTCTCTGCCCGAAACGAGTTGCTTTGACCTCATCCCCTGGCAGTGGGAAGCTCTGCTGGAAGAGCAGGCGCTCAACTTCGACTTCAGCTACCGGGGACTTCGGCTCACCCGCAGGGCAGAGGCCCGGGGGTTTGGGGAAAGCTGGGACAATACCGCCGGCCTTCTGGTTGCCCCCCAGGGGGAGAAAGGGCACATCTACCTCGAATTTACCGTCACAAAAGAGTGAAAGAAAGTGGCCGGTATGGAAAAATACCACACCGCCGTATCCACCCGGCGGGAGGAGGGAAATTTTCCCACCCCTTGAGGGCATTTTGTAACCAAATCGACATCAAATCTTTACCATTCTGTCACGATTTTTCAGGGGAATTGGTGTATCATGGAGACAAAGGAGTGATGTCCCATGAAACACCGATTCCCTTCTCTTTTTCTGGCCGGGGCTTTGGTCCTGGGCCTTGCCGCCTGTACCCCCACCGGGGAGGCGGAAGTCACACCGCCGTCCTCCCAGGAGGTTTCCCTTCCTCCCGCCTCCCCCACACCGGGGCCCTTCGGCCCGGCCGGGCATTTCTCTGAGGCCGATTCCCTCCCGCTGGGCCGGTATACCCCCTGGCAGAAGGCCTACATGGACTTTCTTTCCCGGAACAACGAGGAGGAAAGCGCTCTGCGGCTGTGGGCGGAGAGCGCCACCAGCGCGGAGATCGACGCCCAGCCCGAGCGGTGGGAAAGTTACAATATGTGCAGTGAGCGCTACTGGCTCTATGACGTGAACAAGGACGGCATCCCCGAGTTGTTCATCCAGTACGGCAACGGCGAGGCGGCCTATGAGACCACCTGCTACACCTACCGGGAGGAGGCGGTGAGCGAGGTAGTCTCCTTCCCCTCGGGCCATTCCACCCTCTGTACCTATCCCGGTGAAAACGGCTTCCTCCTGCTCTGGGCCCACATGGGCGCGGCCTATGCGGACAGGTATGCCATAGAGGACGGGGAACTGGTCAATCAGGGACAGGTATACAGCGCCGGCCTGGACGCCGCCCAGATGGGCGACTCCCCCGAGCCGGAGGAGATTTGGGAGGGTTCCGAAGCCATCCCCTCCTACTACACCCGCGCCAACACCCGGAACCCCTTGAGCCCGGCCCTTTTGCTGCCCATCTGCGACTATGACCGCTCCCTTCAACAGGCCCCCTCCCTCACCGAGGAGGCCACGGTCCGGGACACCATCGGCAAAGTGCTGTGGGACGAAACGGCTTTCATCAGCGTCTCCGGGGATGGCTACTATGGCGGCGTTGGCACCGTCACCCTGGAGGAGTTTCTTCAGCCTGGGGCGGCCTATCCCTACAACGATACGGCGCTGGCAGTGCGGGAGCAGGCCTGGGCCGACGCCAATGGGGACGGTCAGACCGACTGTATCCTCCAGCTGGAGGACACGGAAGGAAACGGAAGCACCGCTCAATTTTATCTGGTGCTGAGCCTTCAGGAGGGGCAGGTCTACGGTTATTTCTTCGCCTACATGGAGGACGCGGCGGTGGACCCGGACGGGTCGGTGTACTTCCGGCTGTGGAACCAGTGGCACCAGATGTCCTTCTACAAAGACCAGTGCTATATCGTCCCCTCCGCCGACCCGGTGGTGGGAGACGGGCTGGCGTGGGACCCCTTTTCCGGGGCCAAGAGCTGAAACCCTTGCAAAATAGGGGGTGCAACTTAAAGTTGCGGAAAATTTTGTGAAATTCCCACCTGAGGTTGGTGGCTTTTTATCCCTCTCTACGGCAAAATGGGGGACAGAAAAAGGAGGTACATACCTATGAATCATTTTCCTCAAAATCTGTCCATCCTCCGCCGGCGGGCGGGGTACACTCAGGAATCTTTGGCCGAGGTGCTGGGGGTCTCCCGGCAGGCGGTATCCAAATGGGAGGGCGGTCAGGGCCTTCCCGAGGCGGCTACCTTATTGACGCTGGCCGACCTGCTGGGCTGCTCGTTGGATGCGCTCATGCGGGAGGAACTGACGGAGGAGGCCCTTCCCCAACAAGCCGAAACAGAGGAGGACCCGTATGTGCTGTGGGAGATTTTTTCCCAGCACATGACCCGCTTCGCCTTTACCATAGCGGCTGGGGTGGCCCTGATCCTGGGCGGGGTGGCCGTCACCACCGCTCTGGCGGGCTTCTTCGGGGACGATAGCGGCCTTATCGCCGTACCCCTCCTGCTCTGCGTGGCGGCGGCGGTGTTTTTCTTCATCTACGGCGGGCTGGACCACGACAACTTCATGGAGGCCTACCCGAATCCCCCATTCTGTCCCGACCCGGAGGAGGAAGGCCGGTTCCGGCAGGTCTTCCGCCTGGGCCTGGCCGCCGCGGTGTGCGGCATCCTGGTGGACGTGGCTCTGCTGGTGGTGGCCGATACCTTCTTTGAAAAAAATGAGCGGGTCATGTGCTTTATCCTGGCGGCTTTTCTGGCCTTGCTGGCCCTGTGCATAGGGGCCATCGTCTATCTGGGTATCCAGTACGACACGTACGACAAGAAGGCGGACTTTCGGATTGACAAGCGCAGACGGGATCCTGATGTGGAGGGCGTCATCATGCTTATCGCCACCGGGGTCTTCTTTCTGATGGGGTTTGTGTGGAATAAATGGCATCCAGGGTGGGTGGCCTTCCCCATCGGCGGGATCCTCTGCGCCATCACAGGGGAAGTAAAGAAGGGCAGAGAGGACGACCGCTGAGGGGTTGTTGAGCCGCGAACAGGGCAGGACGTTCGGCCGCCTTGAGGACAGCGGGACAGTTCTTCTGTCCTGACGGACAGCAAGAACCGTCCCCGCTGTCCTTTTTTATCCCTCCAACCAATTCTTCAGCTCCATCAGGTCCGGGGCGATATGGACGTAGGGGAAGGCCTCGAAGGCCGGGGCCGGGGTGGTGCCGCAGAGAACGGCGCAGAAGTCCACCCCGGCGTTTTGGGCGGTGCCCGCGTCTA
The DNA here is from genome assembly GCA_022800215.1 of Oscillospiraceae bacterium. Lineage (GTDB taxonomy): Bacteria > Bacillota > Clostridia > Oscillospirales > Oscillospiraceae > Vermiculatibacterium. The sequence goes on from JAAWPV010000003.1 coordinate 52,491, forward strand.
TGGTGGTATCCCCGCAGTAGAGGACCCGGGACTTGTCCACCCCCAGGGCGGCGATGCCCTCGTTGAGCCCCTGGGGATGGGGCTTGGGCTCCTTCACCTGCTCGCCGCCCACCACATAGTCAAAGAGCTCCAGCACGCCCTTGGCCCGGAGGGTCTCTTTGAGGATGGCAGAACGCTTGCTGCTCACCACCCCCAGCTTCACCCCATTCTCATGCAGAAAGCGGAGCAGGTCCTCCGCGCCGGGGAGCAGGACGGTGGTTTCGGCCTGGATGTGCTCCACATGGCTCACGAAAAGGCGGTAGAACTCCGCGCGCTTTACCGGGTCGGTCTCCCCGGTAAGGTCGGTGAAGGCGTCCTCCAACAGCCGGCCCACGGTGCCCCGAACCGTCTCCACCGCGGGGATGGGATAGCCCATCTGCTCAAAGCCGTAGCGGAAGCCCTCGTAGATGGAGGCGGTGGCGTCCCCCAGAGTGTAATCAAAGTCGAACAGCGCTGCCTGATACCGCATGAAAAGCCCTCCTTTGTATTTTTCTCATTGTACTATGGGCCCCTTCCCATTGTCAACGGGCTTGTCTTCCTCCAGAAAGCGCTTGGCGCCGTAGCGCAGGCACCGGCGGAGCCGGTACTCCCCCCGTTTGATGGTGCGGGAGACGGTGGATTTGTCCACCCCCAGGCGCTCTCCAATCTCGCTCATTTTCAGCCCCTCGCCATAGTAAAGGAGCATATAATTGAGCTGCTTTTCGCTGATATCCTCGTGAAGGGCCCGCCAAAGGGCCAGCTTCACCCGGTCCATCTCCTGGGTGTTGGTGTTCTGCTCGGAAAGGACCCGGGCATAGTGGGCCATATCGGCGGCGTAAAGCTCGCCCCGTCTGTATCTGGTTCCCGGCATTTTTGTCATCCTCCTATGCTTATACCCGGAAATGCTGGTTTCCCTGGTAACTTTTATCATAATAGCGCTCACAAAAGACGGCCACGTCCCGTGTGTCCCGGCGCATGGCGTCCAGGAGCCGCAGCCGCTCCTCCTTGGCGATCTGCTCCGCTTCGGTGCGGGCGGGTTTTTCCCGGACCAGCCGCATCCGGTGGCGGAGGGCGTCGGCCTCCCGGCGGTAGCTCACCGCCATCTCTGTCATGGTCATTGTCTTCGCTCCTTTCTTTCCTCCGCCCGGCATTGGGGGCAGAGCAGCCCATCTTCCCGGTAGATCTCTCCCCCGCAGCAGCGGCACCAGGCCGTGGGCCAGGCCCGCTGGGGGTCCCGCAGGGGCAATTCGTATTTTGTCTTACATCCGTACAACTTTTTCTTGACAACCTCCTGTGTATCTGTTAAAATAATTTTTGCTGTTGGACAGCCGCTTGACGTGCTGGTTTAGCTCAGTTGGTAGAGCAGCTGATTTGTAATCAGCAGGTCGGGGGTTCAAGTCCGTCAACCAGCTCCAGCGTCGACACAAGCTTCGGATCGCTCGCTTCCGGCCAAGGCCGAAAGCTCGTTCCCTTCGCTGTGTCTCCTTTCCCCAGAAAAGCCTTCGCTTTTCCGGGGACCCCATGGGAGAGTTCCAGAGTGGCCAAATGGGGCAGACTGTAAATCTGTTGCGTATCGCTTCGGTGGTTCGAATCCACCCTCTCCCACCAGAAAATCCTGAATGGCTTTTGCCATTCGGGATTTTCTTTTGTCAGGAAGCGGATGAGAACCACCGAAGGTGGTGAGATGCCCGCCCGCAGGCGGGTACGCAGAGCCGCAACCGAGCGAAGCGAGGCTCTTGGCGGCGCGTGATCCACCCTCCCCCTCCTTCATTCCTCAGCTTTATAGAACGTCTGTTCTATTTCCATTCATATGGTACCACCTTGGACGAGTTTTGACAATACAACTAAGGAATTTCTCTAAAAAAGTTTGTTTTTGCTGTCCGGTTATTGGGACAGGAAGGGCCGGTTTGGCTTGGAAAAACAGGGAAAGCGCAAAAAAGAACGGCTGATTTTTCAGCCGTTCCTTTTTTTCTGTGGGGCCTGTTATTCTGTCTCCGGCTTTTGCTTCGCCCGAGCGGAGTAATGCCGGCAGGCGGGGGTATTGGCCTCCCGGTCCTTCAGACGGGGATGGACACAATGGCCACAGTGCAGGGGCCTGTACTGTTTCCCGCTCCAGTGGATATAGTGCCGCTTAAAGTGGCGGCAGGTCTCGCAGGTTTTTTGCTCTTCTTCCATGGTTGTCACCTCCTCATTCAATATATCACATGGTAACCATGTAGTCAATACCTAATTACCATGTCATCACCAGTTGCTTTTCTGTTTCCTTTTTGGTATACTACATTGCATAACATGGTGCATACATAGTGCATATTAGGAGGTGTCCCATGGCTGACGCGCAGTTGGTAAACCGCAAGAAGTTTATTTCTTCTCTTGACAACGCTCTGGTGGAACCCTTCAATGACCTTTCCAAAAAAACCAGAGTTCCCAAATCCCGGCTTCTAGACGAAGCCATCGAGGATTTGCTGAAAAAGTACGCAAAAAAGGACGGCTGAGAAATCAGCCGTCCTTTTTTGAAACGCAGAAAAATTGACAAGTTCCCTTATCTTCGCTATAATGGCTTTGCCCCGAAAGGGGCGAGCGCCGTTCCAAGGCGGAAAGCTCCATTTTCCCTGCGAATCCCATTCGAAGGGAGGTGGTGCCGATGGGAAACGGGCGATGGGCGCAAGCCCTTCGCTTTGTGATGTGTTCACTCGTCATCCTCTGGGTGATGATCTACATATCCCCAAAAGCGTGCTGACCGCCCGGTTGCACCCAGGCGGTCAGCTTTTTTTGAGCTAACTCGCTATTGGAGCTAACCGTTGAGGAACGGCGCTCTTTCTATGTTCATTATACCCGACAGCGTCTTTGCTGTCAATATGATTTTGCGCTCGCAGTCCGGTGTCTCCGCTCTTCTCTTAAAATTCAGCGTTCCCCACTGTACGGGGATGCAGCTCCACGTCGCGGATGTTGGAAACGCCGGTGAGGTACATCACCAGCCGCTCGAAGCCCAGGCCGAAGCCGGCGTGGCGGCAGGAGCCGTAGCGGCGCAGGTCGCAGTACCACCAGTAGTCTTTGGGGTCCATGCCCAGTTCCTGGATGCGGCCCTCCAACAGCTCGATGCGCTCCTCGCGCTGAGAGCCGCCGATGATCTCCCCGATGCCGGGGACCAGGCAGTCGGCGGCGGCCACGGTCTTGCCGTCGTCGTTCTGCCGCATATAGAAGGCCTTGATCTCCTTGGGGTAGTCGGTGACGAAAACGGGCTTTTTGAAGTGCTGCTCGGTGAGGTAGCGCTCATGCTCGGTCTGGAGGTCGCAGCCCCACTCCACCTTGTAGTCAAACTGGTCGTTGTGGGCCTTCAGGATTTCCACCGCCTCGGTGTAGGTGACCCGGGCGAAGTCGGAGGTGGCCACGTGGGTGAGCCGCTCCTTCAGGCCCTTGTCCACAAAGGAGTTGAAGAAGTCCATCTCCTGGGGGCAGCGCTCCATGACAAAGCGGATGATATACTTCATCATGGCCTCGGCAGTGTCCATATAGTCGGAAAGGTCGGCGAAGGCCATCTCAGGCTCGATCATCCAGAACTCGGCGGCGTGGCGCTGGGTGTTGGAGTTCTCCGCCCGGAAGGTGGGACCGAAGGTGTACACGTCACCGAAGGCCATGGCGAAGTTCTCGGCGTTGAGCTGGCCGGAAACAGTGAGGCTGGTCTTTTTGCCGAAGAAATCCTTGGAGTAGTCGATCTTCCCGTCCTCGGTCCGGGGCGGGTTCTCCAGATCCAGGGTGGTGACCTGGAACATCTCGCCGGCGCCCTCGGCGTCGGAGCCGGTGATGATGGGGGTGTTCACGTACACAAAGCCCCGGTCCTGGAAGAACCGGTGGATGGCGTAGGCCGCCACGCTCCGCACCCGGAAAGCGGCGGAGAAAAGGTTGGTCCGGGGCCTGAGGTGCTGGATTGTACGGAGAAACTCTACGCTGTGGCGCTTCTTCTGGAGGGGGTAGTCGGGGGTGGAAACGCCCTCCACCTGGATGGAAGCGGCCTTTACCTCCAACGGCTGCTTGGCCTCGGGGGTCAGGACCACGGCGCCGGTGACAATCAAAGCGGCCCCCACATTCTGGGAAGCGATCTCCTTATAGTTTGAAAGAATATTGGCGTCCATCACCACCTGCAGGTTGGTGAAGCAGGAACCGTCGTTGAGCTCGATGAAGCCAAAGGTCTTCATATCCCGGATAGTCCTGGCCCAGCCCATGACAGTGACGGTCTGATTCCCAAAGGACTCCTTATCGGCAAAAATTTGGGCGATGTGTGTGCGTTCCATGTGGGTGCAGCTCCTCTCTTTAGATTCTTGCGCTTGCAAGTATCCCTATTATAAGGACTTTTGGGAGATTTTACAAGAGTTTTCTGCTCTTTCTTTTTGCCGGACTTTCTCACTCTTCCCCCGCGGTGGTGCGGAGCAGGACACAGCTCCCGGTCACGGTATATTCCCCGCTGTCCGCCGGGAGGAACAGGCTGTCCCCCTGACCGATGGGCAAGGTCTCCCCGCCCTGGGTGAGGGTCCCCTCCCCCTCCAGCACCAAAAGGGAGTGGAAGGACGCTGGGCCGCATTGGGCGGTAAAGTCTCCCTCCAGCCTGTCGGTGGTAAAATATTTGCACCGGACGAGGTGACCGCCGAAGTCCTCATCCACCCGGGGCGGGCAGCGGTCCATCACCGCCAAAGCCTTGTCCACGTGGAGCTGGCGGGGCTTGCCGTCGGCGCCCAGCCGCCCGTAGTCAAAAAGGCGGTAGGTCAGGTTGGAGTTCTGCTGGATCTCGGCCAGCAAAATCCCCGCCCCGATGGCATGGACCGTACCCGAGGGGATGAAGAAAAGGTCCCCCTTATGGACCTCCACCGAGCGAAGAAGGCCGGTTAGGGTACCGTCGGCAACGGCCTGCTCCACCTCTTCCCTGGAGGGGCGGCCTTGAAAGCCGTGGTAGAGCCTTGCCCCCGGCTGGGCGTCCAGAATGTACCAGGCTTCGGTCTTGCCCTGCTGGCCGCCCTCATGGGCGAAGGCGTACTCGTCGGAGGGATGAACCTGGATGGACAGGTCCCCCGCGGCGTCGATGAACTTGATGAGGATGGGGAACTGGGCGAAGGCCGCTCCCCGGCTTCCCAGGGCGGCGGGGGTTTGGGCCAGGTACTCCGGCAGGCTTTTGCCGTCCCAGGGCCCGCCCTGGATGAGGGAGGGTCCGTCGGGGTGGCAGGACAGCATCCAGGCCTCGGCCAGGGGATGGCAGTCAGAGCGGACGCGGTACTCGCCGCGGAGCCGCTCCCCGCCCCAGAGATAGTCCTTGCAGGCGGGCTTCAGCTTCAGGATAGGCATAGCGATTCCTCCCTTTTGTTGGTTACTTGCAGTATAGGCCTTTGGAGTGGAATCGTCAAGGAATTTCCCTCTTTAGGGTCTGTCAAGCTGCGGGTCGGGGTGGACGCCTCGGGATATAGCTTCTCCGACTTCGCAAAACCGCTCTGGGGGGCTTTGCCCCCTCCTCGGTTTCGCTCCGCTCCGGCGCTATCCCCTCAGCACCCCGTCCCTCCGCTCTTCTTTCGTGCCCGGTTTTTGGCCCCCAGGGCATTGCCAAAAAGGGTGGAGGCCAGGGCGATGGGGACAAGGGGCCAATCGTCCATGTTGGAGCAGAGCCGGAGGGCCAGGGGCACAACAAGGCACAGGAGCAGGGCGAAGGCCATGTGGGGCAGGGTCTCCTTCCACTTGAGGAAGGAGGGCCCGGGGGCAAGGCCCAGTTTCTGCCTGAGCTCCGCCACCTCGGCGTACCAGCCCACCCACCGGCCCAGCCAGATAAGGAGATAAATGAGGGCATAGGGCAGCAGGAAGGTGAGCATCAGCCCGGGCAGAGGCTCGTAGGAAAAGTTCAGGATCACCCAGGCCCACAGGGTCAGGGCCATGAGGGTAAAGTGGCAGAGGGAGCGAAGCAGCACCTTCTGCCCTCCGTCGGCAAAGGGCAGGGAGGCCACGCCCGCCAGGGCGCCGAAGGTCCCCCAGAGGAGGAAGCCCAGCACCGCCCCCAGAGTCTCAGGCACGTTGCTGTTGAAGCAGAAGGTGAAAGCAACGCCCATGGACCCGCCAAACAAAGAGCCGGGCTGGGCCAGCCAGGACAGGAACAGATAGGCCATCATGCCCATGAAGATCCCAAAGAGAATACGGACCAGAGCCTCTTTTTTGTCATCGAACCACACAGCGTTTTTCATAGCTCCAACGCCTCCTTAATTTTTTTCACATACCGGCGGGAGACCCAGCACACCGTGCCGCCTTGAAGGGTCATCTTGATGGTGCCCGAAAGGGTCAGGTCCAAAGCAGTGACCTTCTTCAGGTTTATTATCTCCGAGTTGGAGATGCGGACGAAGGTATGCCGGTCCAGCTTCCCTTCCACTTTCATGGCCTCGCCTCCCTTTCCTATAATTTTCACCGGTTCCATGTATCAGTATAGGGAAAATCATCCCTTTTGTCCATGTTTTTCCGACGGACGGTCATTTTTTGAAGATCAATGGTTTTGTAATAGAACTGTAAAACTATTCGTATTGCCTTTTGGCGCTTTGGCCTTTATAATAAGGATAGAAGACTGACATTTTGCCTGAAAGGAGCGTTTTTCATGAAATCCTTACGACGTTTTCTGTCCTCCGCCCTCTGTGCCGCCCTGCTGTGGGGCTGCCTGGGCACAGCCCGGGCCGTGGAATCTCCCGCGGAGCCTCCCGTAGAGCTTCCTGTGGAGGAAGAGACCCTGGGAGTCCTATCCGGAAACTGGAACGAGGCCGACCCCTTCCTCTGCCAAAGTGATCTTGCCAACCTGATCCACGAGGCCCAGCTTTGGGCCACGGGGGCCCAGGTTTCCATCCTGCCTGCCGCCGCGGTGGGGACGCTGGAAACGGAGAAAGAGCTTGCGGACATGGGTGGTCCGCTCCATCCCTCCGACTGCCAGCGGCTCTACACCCGAGAGGAGGTCCTTTACACCGTGGAACTCACCGGGCTCCAGCTAAAGGACTGGCTGGAGACGGTGGCCGACCACTATGTCCTCCATGAGGACGGCACCCTGTCCGCCGAGGGGGATGGCATCGACCAGATCTACGGCATCAGCTATGAAATGTTCCTGGGCAACCCCAGCCAAATGCGGGTGGGCAACATCACCTACCAAGGCAAGCGGGTCAACGCCAACGAGATTTACCGGGTGGCTGTCAGCAGCAGCCGCCTCGCTGCCGCCAGTCAGGAGGACTCCTGGGGCTGGTTTGCCGCCACGGGCGTCTCTCTGGACAGTGCCAAAGTGCTTTGGGATGCCTCCCAAAGCGAGGATTTCGGTGCTGAAGGCGGTACCGTGACTGCCATTTTGGCCGCCTATTTCCGCTCCCTGACCGCCGAAGGAAAGGAGATCATTCCTCCCGAGGCCCGGAGCCGCTGGCGGCTCTACAATACCACCAGCGATGTGGCTCTGCGTCCGGTGACCCGGCTCCAGTTCGTGGAAGCCCTCTATGAGGCTGTCGGCGCTCCCGCCGTGGAAGGGGACGCCTCCGCCTTTACCGACCTTCCCGAACCCAGTCCCGCTGCCCTTTGGGCGGCGGAGACGGGCCTTGTCGTGGGCAATGGGGCCGGGCAGTTTTTGCCCGAATCGCCTGTGTCCCGGGAGCAGGCCCTTGTGATGCTGCTGCGCTATGACATATCCCGGGATGCCGGCCCCCAGGGCGCCTGGGCGGTGGCCCTTCCCTACACCGACGCCGTCATGGGTTCCCCCTGGGCGGCTGAGGCCCTCATGTGGAACGTGGTCCGGGGCTATCTTCTCCCCGACGACGGGGGCAACCTGAGCCCCCAGGCCAACCTGACGGCAGTCCAGTTGGAAGATGCCATCCTCTGCCTGAGCGTTCAGCCCGACAATGCATAAAAAGAATATAGGCCTATGAATCACAACCACTACGACGATCCTGTCTTTTTTGCCAAGTACGGGGAGATGAGCCGCTCCAAGCTGGGCCTTGCGGGCGCCGGGGAGTGGCAGGAGTTCCGAAAGCTGCTGCCCGCCTTCGACGGCAAGGAGGTGCTGGACCTGGGCTGCGGCTACGGCTGGCACTGTAAATACGCCGCCGACCGGGGGGCTTCCCGGGTGCTGGGGGTGGACCTTTCCGAAAAAATGCTGGCTGTGGCCCAGGAGAAAAATCCCCACCCGGCTGTGGAATACCGCCGGGGAGCCATGGAGGAGCTCTCCTTTCCCGACGGCAGCTTTGACGTGGTCCTCAGCTCCTTGGCCTTCCACTACATTGAGGATTTCCCGGCCCTGGTCCGAAACATCTGCGCCTGGCTGAAGCCCGGCGGAGACTTTGTTTTTTCCGTAGAGCACCCTGTCTTCACCGCCGCGGGCAGTCAGGACTGGTACTACGGCCCCGACGGCAAGCCCCTCCACTTCCCGGTGGACAACTACTATTACGAGGGCCGGCGGGAGGCCGTTTTCCTGGGAGAGAAGATCACCAAGTACCACCGGACCCTCTCCGGCTACTGGAAGGCCCTCACCGAGAACGGCTTCACCGTGGTAGACCTTGTGGAGCCCCAGCCCCCGGAGGAGATGATGGACCTGCCGGGGATGAGGGATGAGATGAGACGGCCTATGATGCTATTAGTGGGTGCGAAGAAAGGCCCTGTGAAGAAGCTTGGACCGGAGTGAGGGCGAGCGCAGGGCCGCACCGCGGCCCAAGACCAGCCCGAATCGGAGGGAAAGCGACTGAACGGTCAGGGCCTTTCGCAGCCCGACAGTTTTGGGTGCGAAGAAAGGGCGTGCTGAGGGGCTAACGACTCAGCGGAGCGGACGGATTGGCGGGCCAAAGGCCCACCAAACGGCGCGCGAAGTCGGAAGAGTTAGATCCCGAAGCGTTCACACCCTTTCGCAGCCTGACAGGACCACCTTCCCATAAACCCGACCTGCAAAAACCGCCTGATACCTTTGGGGTATCAGGCGGTTTCGTTTTTACTTGTTACCGCCCCAGCTCGGCGCGTATCCGTTCCACGATCATGTCCAGGGCCACTGTGTTGTGACCCCCCAGGGGAACGATAACATCAGCGTACTTCTTAGATGGCTCTACAAAGGCCTCATGCATGGGCTTCACGGTAGTGAGGTACTGGCTTACCACCGAATCCAGGGTCCGTCCCCGCTCCTTCACATCCCGCATAAGGCGGCGGAGAATCCGCTCGTCGGCGTCGGTATCCACAAAGATCTTAATGTCCATCAGGTCCCGGACGGCCTTATTTTCAAAGATGAGGATACCCTCCACGATGACCACCCGCCGGGACTGGACCTCCAAAGTCTTCTCCGAGCGGTTATGGACGGTGTAGTCATAGACGGGACAGCGGATATCCTCCCCCCGGCGGAGCGCCTTCAGATCCCGGATGAAAAGGTCGGCGTCAAAGGCGTCAGGGTGATCGTAGTTGAGCTTGGTCCGCTCCTCATAGGTCATGTCATCGTGGCGCTTGTAGTAGTTGTCGTGATAGAGCACCGACACGTCTGGACCGAAGCGCTCCTTCAGCTTCTCTGTCAGCGTAGTCTTGCCCGAACCGGTGCCTCCCGCAATGCCGATCACCATGGTATCCATCCCCTGCACCCCCATTGCTTTTTTCTTATCTTACCACAGCTTTTGGAAAATGTGTAGTATGAATTCGTATTTTGGCAAAAAAAGCAGGGAATATGAAAAAACCCTTGCATCTTTGCCGGATCTATGGTAAGATATAAGCCCTATGGTAGAAAGAGGGTTTTCCCCTATTTTGAAAATTACTTCGCCTGTGGGCGGAAAGGAACGATGAATCGTGGTTAAGATGATTTTAAGCGTAGTTCAGGTTTTGCTGGCTGTTTTCCTCATTGCCGTGGTGCTGCTCCAGGAGGGCAAGACCGCCGGCATGAACGGCGCTATCTCCGGCGGCGCCGACACCTTTCTCTCTAAGAACAAGGCCAGAAGCTGGGACGCCAAGCTGGCCCGGTACACCAAGTGGGTGGCCATCGTCTTTGTGGTGCTGACGTTGGTACTCTCCCTCATCTGAGTTCCCGAGACGCCCTCCCACATAGGGAGGGCGTCTTATTTTGACTGCCCCTTTTTACGGACATACTAAACACACAACAATCAAACAATCGAGGTATTTTAAATGCAAGACAAAACACAGCAAGGAATCACACTCACCGGCCGCTACCAAGGCTCAGGCCGGGGCTTCGGCTTTTTCATCCCCGAGGGCGGGGAGGGCCGGAAGGACGACTGCTTTGTCCCGCCCCGCCGGGACGGGGGCGCCTGGGACGGAGACACGGTGGAGGCCGTCATGGAGGGGGAGGACCCCAAAGCCCCCGGCCGGTATCTGGCCCGGATCACCAAAATCATAGAGCGGGGCAACCAGAACGTCACCGGCACCATCCACAAGGCAAACCGCGAAATCTGGCTTCGGCCCGATTCCGACCGGCTGGGCGAAGCCATCAAGGTGCTGGGCAAGGCCAAGGTCAAGGAGGGGGAGAAGGCCGCGGTGAAGGTCCGCTCCTACGGCTCCCCCCACACCTCCCCCACCGGCACCCTCTGCGCCACCTTCGGCCCCGCCGGGAGCCGGTCAGCTTCCACCGAAGCCATCCTCTTCCAGCAGGACATCCACCGGGAGTTCCCCGACGAGGTGGCCCTGGAGGCTCAAAAGGCCCCCCAGGAGGTGGAGGAGGCGGCCCGGAAGGGCCGGCTGGACCTCCGGGACAAGCTCATCATCACCATCGACGGGGCAGCCTCCAAGGACCTGGACGACGCCGTCTCCCTGGAGCATGACGGGGACAACTGGGTCTTGGGGGTCCACATCGCCGATGTGAGCCACTACGTCACCCCAGGCTCGGCCCTGGATGAGGAGGCCTTTGCCCGTGGCACCTCGGTATATTTTGCCGACCAGGTGGTGCCCATGCTGCCCATCGCCCTGTCCAACGGCATCTGCTCCCTCAACGAAGGGGTGGACCGGCTGGCCATGAGCTGCTTTATGACCATGGACAAGGAGGGGAACATTCTCTCCCACCGGGTGGCGGAGAGCGTCATCCGCTCCACACACCGGATGACCTACTCGGACTGCAACGCCCTGCTGGCGGGGACCGATCCCGCCCTGGAGGCCCGGTATGCCGATATGCTGCCCATGCTCCGGGAGATGTGGACCCTCTCCAAGGCTCTGGAAAAGAAGCGCCGGAACCGGGGCAGTTTGGACCTTGACACCCAGGAGAGCTATATCCTCTGCGACAACGAGGGAAACCCCGTGGAGATCCTGGCCCGGCACCAGGGGGAGAGCGAGAAGCTCATCGAATCCTTCATGCTGTGCGCCAACGAGACGGTGGCCAAGCACCTCTTTGACGCCAAGTTCCCCGGGGTCTACCGGGTCCACGAGAAGCCCTCCATGGACAAGACGGAGAACCTGAAGGCCATGCTGGCTCCTCTGGGTTACTCCCTGAAGATTGCCGACGGGCATTCCCTCCAGAAGGTGCTGGACGCTGCCAAGGGCAAGCCAGAGGCCCCGACGGTATCCATGATGGTCCTTCGGTCCATGATGAAGGCCCGGTACGACGTGGAGAACCTGGGCCACTTCGGCATCGGGGCGGACTACTACTGCCACTTCACCTCCCCCATCCGCCGGTATCCCGACCTGATGGTCCACCGGTGCCTTCACGCCCTTTTGACCAAGACGGGCGGGAAGCGGCTCGGCAGGGACTGCGAAAAGGCGGCAAGCCAGTCCTCCCAGCGGGAGATCGCCGCCCAGACCGCCGAGCGGGACATCGACAAGCTCTACTTTGCCCAGTTCATGCACTCTCACATCGGAGAGACCTTCCCCGCGACGGTGTCCGGGGTCACCCGGTTCGGCCTCTTCGCCGCCCTTCCCAACGGGGTGGAGGGGCTCATCCCGGTGGAGACCCTGCCCGAGGACGAGTACGCCTACGACGAGATCCGGATGACCCTTACCGGGGAGCGGACGGGGACGGTGTACACCTTCGGCATGGAGCTGGAGGTGGTCTGTGTGGCCGCCGACGAAGGCACGGGAAGAGTGGAGTTCCAGCTTGCCGGAAGAGCGGATGTGCCGGGGTGCGAGGGCGCCTGGGCCGGAGGGAGGGCGGACGCAGGGCCGCGCAGCGGCCTGAAGACCAGCCCCAGCCGTCGGGAAGGCAGCCGAGTGACCACCCCGGCACGCAGCTCGACAGCCCGCGGCTCCAAAAAGGCTCCCTCCAAACGCCGCTCCAACAAGCCCGCCATGCACGTGCCCAAACAGAAGAAAAAGGGGAAAGGCCGATGAAACGGATGAAGTTTCTCTCCCTGCTGCTGGCCCTTAGCCTAATGTTCACCGGATGCGGAGGACCCGAAACCTCATCTACAGCCTCCCCCCTGCCCACAGAAACCCCGGCGGCAACGCCTGCCCCTACGCCCACGCCGGGACCAACGCCCTCTCCCACCCCGGACCCCCGGGAGGAGATCAGGACCCGGGTAGCCGCCATGACAGACGAGGAGCTGGCGGGCCAGGTGCTGGTGGTGGGTATCGAGGGAACGAAGCCCGGTCCTGATGCCCATGCGGTCATCGAGGAATTACACGCCGGGGGGATCATCCTCTTCTCCCGGAACGTGGAGAGCGCCGGGCAGCTTGCAGAGCTCACCAACGAACTGAAGGCCATCAACCAAGCGGCGGGCAACCAGCCTGTCTTTCTCTGTGTGGACGAGGAGGGGGGCATGGTGTCCCGGATGCCCGGGGAGGTGGCAGATCTGCCCTCCGCTTACGATTACGCGCAAGCCGGGGGCGATCCCTACGCCCGGGGCGAAGCGCTGGCGGCGGAGTGCAAAGCCTTTGGCTTCCACGTGGACTTCGCCCCGGTGATGGACGTGTGGAGCAACCCCAACAACACGGTCATCGGCAAGCGGGCCTTCGCTTCCGACGCCGAAACGGCGGCCCTATTTGGCCAACGGACGGCAGACCGCATCTCCTACGAAGGCGTTATCCCGGTAGGTAAGCACTTTCCCGGCCACGGTGATACCGAAACGGATTCCCATGTGGGCCTCCCCGTGGTGGACAAGTCCCTGGAGGAACTGCGGGCCTGTGAGCTTTATCCCTTCCAGTATGCGTTTGGCGACCATCTCGCCGCCGTCATGGTGGGGCACATCCTGCTGCGGCAAATTGATCCACTTCTCCCCTCCTCCCTCTCCCCCAAGGTGGTGGACGGACTTTTGCGGGAGGAGCTGGGCTTTGAAGGGGTGGTTTTCACCGACGACCTCACCATGGGGGCCGTCAGCCAGGGCTACGATCTTCCGGAGGCGGTGGTACTTTCCATCCAGGCGGGGTGTGACATGGCCCTTATCTGCCACAAGGAGGAGAACGCCCGCTCGGCCCACGAGGCCATCCTCACCGCGCTGGAGGAGGGCACCCTCACCCGGCAGCGGCTGGAGGAGAGCGCCTGCCGCATCCTCTCCCTGAAAGCGGCCTACGGGGTGGACGATTCCCCGGTGGGAGAGCCTAACGTGGAGGAGCTGAACGAGGTCATCCGGTCCATCCTCCCCTGAAAAAGCATCTTCCAAAGATAGTCGTTTCACCCCCCCTGTGTGGGACGTTTTCGTACATCAAACTTGTAAACAAACCGTAAACAATTCTCCGTGTCCAACATGCGTGTATGGCAACGATATTTTCACTGTCATTAGGCCGGTGACCCCAACTTGCTTTTCTTTTTTGAAAATGCTATGATAAAAATGGACAAAAAGAAACAAGACGGAGGTGAAGGCATGGACTCAAGGGAGATGGAAGTGTTCTTAAAGGTGGCGGATTACCGCAGTCTGACACGGGTTGCCGATGAATTCGGCATGACCCAGCCCGCAGTAAGTGCCACCATCAAACGCCTGGAGGAGTTTGCCGGCGCTCCTCTCTTTGTGCGTCAGGGCCGTCAGCTGGTGTTGAATCAGGCGGGAGAATGTTTCTATCAGACTGCCTCCACCGTTTGCACCAACCTCAGCCATATCAAGGAAAGCTTTGCGGTAAATTACTCCCGGCGGGAGGAGCTGGTTTTGGCGGTGGGCGTTCAAAGCGATTGGCTTCTGCGGCGGCTGGATGCGTTTAGCATAAGCCACAGCAATGTCAGCGTGACCCTTCGTTCGGTTATGGGGGCAGTGCCTCAAAGCCGCTCGCTTTGGCTGGCAGACTTTATGGTCCTGTTTCAATATGAGATTCGGGAAGAGGACCATATGGTCATCGACATTCAGGACTCGCTTTTTGCCATCGTTCCCGGCGGGCACCCGTTGGCAGAGGAGGAGTTTGTGCCCCTGAACAGCCTGCGGAAGGAAAACTTTGTTTTTGTCCGCAGTCCCTCGGGAGACGGATACGAACGCTGCTACAATGCCTGTGTCGATACCGGATTTCTTCCCCGGATCTCCCTCATCACAGACAGCAATACGGCAAAATACGCCTGCATTCAAAGCGGCTGCGGAATTGGACTGGTGTACAACAACGAATGCGCTACGGCGGCCCGGCTTCAAGGCTGCGTGTTGATCCCTGTCCGCAGTGTGCTGGGCCGGCGGCCCATTTGCCTTGCCTGGAAGGAAAACCGGCTATCCGACACCGGCCGGAGCTTTCTGGAATTCCTGCGGAATGCGAAGTAAGGAGGGAAAGAGATGGATTTGAACACACTGACCTCTTTTATCGCTATCGTGGATGAGGGCGGGATGACCCGGGCGGCTGAGAGCCTACACATCTCCCAGTCCGCCATGAGCAGCTCCATCAGCAAGCTGGAGCGTGAGCTGGGCGTCACCCTTTTTGACCGCGGCGGCAAGGGCCTTCGATTGACCAGAGAGGGAGAGTTCTTCCTGATCTGGGCCCAACGGCTCAACGAAACGCTGGCCGAGGGAACGCAAATGCTCCAGGATGCCATTACTACCAGCGGCCATATCCGCATCGGCAACTGTGTGGAGAACGACGGCATCTATTACATGATCTCTTCCTTTTGCCAGCAATATCCCCATATTCAGGTCCAACTTTATGATGAAAAGGCGATTTGGAGCAACTACCGGACCTCCAAACTGGACTTTTTTGTGGTGCCTGAATCGGAAAACCAGGGACTGCCCCACATCATGCTGGCCCGGCGGCGTAACCTTTATGTGCTGATGGGCAAGGATCACCGTTTGGCTGATCGAGTGGTGCTTCGACTGGAGGATCTGGCCAAGGAGCGCTTTGCCTTCACGGCAACCAAGAAAGGAAAGATGGACTCCATATACCGATACTACAAAACACAGCGGTTTTTACCCAATGTCGCTTTTCTGTGCGAGGGGATCGAGTGTATGCTTGACCTGATCGTCCAGACAGGAGTGGTCACCCTGGCCTACAACACTTTCCGCCGGTTCCGGCAGAGCATGGACGGCATCGTAGCTATACCGCTGGACTGCGAGATAGAGGATTCGGAAGAAATCGTTCTGGCTTGGAAGGAGGAGCACAGCTCCCCGCTGTCCGATGTGTTCCGGGAGTTTGCAATCAACTATATGGCCAATGATATCCGACGGCGGTGATTCACGCAGGTGTTTTGTGCAATATGACGGAAAAACAGGTCGAAAATCCAGGTCCAATCGGCCCAAACAACAAATTGCTTATCTTTCATAAATAGAATCGATTCACTGGTGGGGACTTCATGAAATGAAGTCCCCACTTATTTTCTTTTTTGATGTCATATAAAGAAGGTCGATTTTTCAAAGAGCGTTTTCTATGCTATTGTAAACTTACTCAAAGGCCTTGAGGATGCGAAGGACAATGATTTCAATTTTATAAGAGAAAGAAGGAGAACGACAAATGACCACACAAATTGCCCTTAACCTTGCGCTTTGGCTACTCCTGCTCGGCCTGATCGCATTCAGCAAGTGGGATTACGGTGTTGTCGCTCTGGGTGTCGGCCTGCTGCTGATCATTGTGGGCTGCCTGGACCCCAAAACCGCCCTTGCAAAGTTCGCTGATTCCTCTGCTGTTATGATGCCCGGCACCCTGCTGGTGGCAACGGCCTTCAGCAAAACAAAGGCTGTGGGCAAGATCTCATCCCTGCTTTATAAAGTGGGTGGCGGCAACTTCTACCGCTGCATGGCCCTCTTTATGGTCATCAACTTCCTGCTGGGCTTCCTGATGGGCGCTGCTATGACCCGGATCGCCATTGTGTATCCGCTGATCCTGGCTGTCTGTGAGCAGAACGGCAAAAAGCCCTCCAAGGTCATGTTCCCTATCGGCGCTATGCTTTTGTGTGACCAAACCAAGATCCCTATCGGCGGCGCTGCCGTTACTTATGTAAAATGGAACAACATTCTGACCAACAGCAACTATGCTTATGGCGATGCTTTTAAGATGACTGACATGTTCATCGCCGCCGCCCCCATCTGCGTCATTATGCTCCTCTACTTCATCTTTATCGGTATGAAGATCGCTCCCGAGGAGCCTGATCGTGAAATTTCCGAGCTGTCCTTCCGTCCTCGTAAGGATGCCAAGCCTCTGACTAGCTTCCAGGAGATCTCCGCTTACGTCATCTTCCTGGGTATGGTGATCCTTCTGATCAACGCCAGCAAGCTGGGTATCGACCAGTGGGTCATCACCACCGGCTGTGCCATCGGTATGTATATGACCGGCGTTCTTTCCTTTGCCGATGGTAAAAATGCCTTCCCCTTCAGCATTCTGTTCCTGTACATCGGCGCTATCATGATGGGCGCTGCCCTGGTCCAGACCGGTACCGGCGCTTGGATCGGCAACATCGTGGCCTCCATGCTGGGCGACCACCCCTCCTCCTTCGTCATGTACATGGCCTTCTCCGTGGTGTGTATTGTCCTCACCCAGTTTATGAACAACGGCGCCACTGCTGAGCTTTTGTTCCCCATTGCCATTGCGGTTTGTAACTCCGTGGGCTGCAGCGCCCTGGGTGTTATCCTGGCCATCTCCGCCGCTTCCCTGACGGCCTGGTTTACCCCCACTGCTACCATCATCATGCCCATGATCATTGACGGCGGCGGTTACAGCACCAAGACCCTTCTCAAGCAAGGCCTGCCCCCTGCCATACTGAAAACAGTCTGCTCCTGTCTCTGGATCGCGTTCCTGTTCCCCGCCTGGGGCTGAGCAAAAACATGGTAAGTTATCTGTTATTTTATTTATGAGGTGAAAATATGAGCAATCAAATCATCAATTGGACTGGTGAAGACGGCCGCAAGTGGCGCGCCGAAATGGGCATTCTGAACGAGCAGCCCTCCATCCGTTCCATCAGCTACGAGAGCAACGGCGCCTGGATCACCCTGGCCACCGATCTGGTTCCCCAGTTCAAGGTCATTACCTCTGAGCGGACCAAGATCAACCCCCAGCGGGAGAAAGGTCTTGCCCCCGGTGAGGAGCTGGACTACCAGTGGGACACCTACTCCGACGATCCCTTCAGCCGCAAGGACAAGGTGAAGCAGGCCAACGCCACCTTCGCCACCACCAAGATGGAAGTGAAGCAGGACGGCAACCACACTACCGTTACCTTTGATGGCTTGACTCTGGGCCAGTTCACCGGCGGCTGTGAGTTCCATTTCTTCAGCGGCACCAACCTCATCCGGATGGAGGCCGTGGCCTCCACCGAGGAGGACGGCGTTGCTTACCTCTACCACGCCGGTTTGGACGGTTTTGATATCGGCCAGCTTTATTATGTGACTCCCAAGCGCCGCGAGGTGCTGGAGCGTCCCGGCCTGCGCACCAACTCCGGCCCCGACCGGGACCGTCAGCGGGTGGACGCCCGGGGCCGGGTGCTGACCCTGGGCCTGGAGAATGGCTCCATGGCCACCTTCCCCTCTCCCCACCGCTTCTTCTGGGGTGCCCAGACAGAGAACATCGTGGGCTTCAACTACTACATCCGCCGGGCCATGAGCGACAAAATGGCCATCGGTATCCGCCACAACATGGAGGAGGAGCACTTCAACGTCCGTTGGCCCGGCTACAACGCCAAGCCCGGCACCCGCCAGCACATGGCCGCCTTCTTTATGCCCACCGCCGATACCGTGTACGCCACCCGGGCCATGGTCATGAAGTACACCAACTTCGACCACCTGCGTCCCCTGCCCGGTTACAAGCGCCTGGGCGCCCACATGCACGTGGCTACCCACGCCGCCTGGATGCGGGATCCCCGGGTTCAGCGTCCCTGGGAGCTGCTGACCCGTGAGAATGGCTTTGATATCTTTGCCCCCTGCGACTTCTGGGCTGAGGGCCGCTGCGACGACAACAAGGAGGGCCGTAAGAGCGACCTGGAGCGCTATCAGGCTACCGCCAAGTTCTGCAGCACCCCCGACTACCTGGTGGTGCCCGCCGAGGAGCTGGCCGTCATGGGCAAGGACCGCTCCAAGGAGCTGATCCCCTACCACTGCATGGTGTTCCCCTCCAAGCCCATGCTCTATTCCCGCTGGCGTGACGATGACCAGGAGTTTGCCGAGAAGCTGCCCGACGGCCGTACCTACTATCACCTGAAGTCCGCCGATGACTTCGTGGAGATGTGCCGCCGGGAGGACTGCTTTATCCTCATGCCCCACCCCGACACCAAGGCCAACGACGGTCTGCCCTATGACTGCCGGGACAAGGCCTGGTTCACTGACGAGCGGTGGTTCGGCGTGGGCTGCCGTCAGCTTCCCGCCGACAACTCCGTGCCCACCATGATCAGCGGCCGGAGCGAGCGGGTGTGGAACGACATCAACAACTGGGCCGACCGTCCCAAGTACATCATCAGCGAGCTGGACACCTACACCAAGGTGGAAGAGCGGGAGGAGGACTGGGAGCTCTACAACCAGACCAACTGTACCTACGTGCAGCTTGATGAGCTTCCCAGCGCCGACAACTGGCAGCCGCTGGTAGACGCCCTTCGGGAGGGCCGTCACTTCTACTCCACCGGCGAGGTGCTGCTGGAGAGCGGTACCATTGAGGACGGCAAAGCCAAGGCTACCTTCAGCTGGACTTACCCCCTGATGTACGCTCAGTTGGTGTACTCCGACGGTGAAAACGTGAGCACCGTGGACATTCCTCAGAACGACTGCGTGCCCTTCGGCAAGGCTGATTTCGAGTTCAGCTTCCCCAAGGGGATGAAGTGGGCCCGTGTGCTGGCCGTGGATATCGCCGGCAATGCCGCCTTCGGTATGCCCGTGTTCCTGAGAAAGTAAACCTTTTCATTTGCTACCCTCCCTATTATGCCATGGAGCGAGGCAAAACGCCTCGCTCCATGGCATCCCCCTAATAAGAAGTAAAAATGAAAATGAAAGGGGCGACAACCGTGGAAAATTATTGGTCAATCATCTCTCTGGTCGGATTGGTCTCCGTAGTCTTTATTGCCAACAAAAAGAACATCAACGTGGGCTTGGTGGGCATCGCCATGGCGATGCTGATTGGTACTATGGCCGGAATGAAAGCCAAGGCTATCATCGGCGGCTTCAACTCCACCCTCTTTGTGCGGGCCATGGGTATGCAGTGCCTCATCGCTGTGGCCAAGCTCAACGGCACCCTGGAATGCGTTTCCAAGCGGATCGTAAAGCTGGGCAGTGGCCGCGCCATCAAGGTGTTCCCCATTCTGCTGTTCTTTGCCCTTCTGCTCTGTGAGTATCTGGGGACTGGCGTATTCTCCATGGCCATGCCTATCCTCTGCGCCTTGGCCTTCGAGATGGGGATGCCTGTGCTGAAGGTAGTGGGCATTGGCCTCATCACCATGAGCGGTGCGGGCACCTCCCCCTACGCGCCTCCCGGCATTATCCTGAGAGGCTTGGCTGAGGATGCCGGGCTGACCGTCAACCTTTGGAACACGGCCTTCTCCGGCTTTATTGTCTCCACCACCATTTTTATTATTTTCTATTTTATATGGGGCTGGCACAAGCAGTCCCCCATCCAACTGAAGACGGAACTGAAGGCGGAGCCCCTCAACTGGAAGCAGTGGGCCACCATCGCCGGCTATGCCGTGTTCGTGTTCTGTAACCTGGGCCTGGGTATCGACACTGCGGTCACCCCCATTATTGTGGCCCTGGTTCTCTGCCTGATCGGTGCGGGAGACGGTACCCAGCTCATCAAGCGTCTACCCTTCAACTCTCTCATCATGGTAGGCGGCATGACCATCATGGTGGGTGTGGTCAACTCCCTGGGCGGCATTGATATCATTATCAACGGCCTGTCCCTGGTGGCCACCAAGACCCTGGCCCCCGGCCTGATGGCTGGCCTGGCCAGTTGTATGAGCGTGATCTCCTCGGCCCAAGGCGTGGTGCTTCCCACGTTGGTGCCCACCGTGGGCGGCCTCTGCGAAGCAATGCCCGGTCTGGCACCCCAGACGCTGATCACCGCCATCGGTCTCGGCGCCTATGCCACCGGCATTTCTCCCCTCTCTACCACCGGCGGCAACGTGCTGGCCAACTATGGCACCGTTTACGGTCCCACCCCCGAAGAGGAAAAAAAGCTGTTCAACCAGCTCCTGATTATGGCTGGACTCCAGTTGCTGGCTTACACGGTGGCAGGCTTTGTGGGAGTCTACTCCATCATTCTTTTTAACTAAAATAACTCTCTCTGCGTGTAATATTGCGTACCCTCCCAACGTCATCGGGTGGGGCAAATTGCCCCACCCTATGGCATCCCCCTATGTAGGTAAGAAAGGATTGATCGTATGCGAACAAGGATCGACCCGGGGCGGGCCCGTCCCACACTGACCATGATGGATGACATCTGTTATTCCCATGTGACTGATCTGGAGGGCAATCCGCTGGACCTTACCCTATCCCTTCTGACCATTCGCCGTCCGCCCCGCCGCCCGGGACAGCCGGAGCCGCCCAAGGCTCCTGCCATTGTCTGGGTCAACGGAAATGGTTGGCGGACGCCTTATCCCTCCAGAAATATGATGGTGCCCGAATTGACCTTCCTGGCCTATCAGGGCTTTGTGGTAGCCAGCGTTTACTACCGTACCAGTGACCAGGGGAAATTTCCCGCTCAGGTCATTGATATCAAGACAGCGGTCCGCTTTCTGCGGGCCAACGCGGATAAGTACGGCATCGACCCGGAGCGCATCGGAGTCTACGGCCGGTCCGCCGGCGGCCACGTCACTTCCTTTGTGGCCATGAACACCGACGACTTTATTTCCGACGAGTGGAGCGGGTATTCCTCCAAGATCCAGGCTGCCTGCGATATGTTCGGCCCTGTGGACATGACGGTGACCGTCCGGGAAAACACAGAGCGCGTCAAACGGCCCGATTCCCGTTGGCACAGCATGGAGGAGACTTACGACGCCAAGCTGCTGGGCTGGGACGGCAGCGTGGAAACGCTGCTGGAACGGGCCGCAGTGGCCAGCCCTATCAACTACATTAACGACGGCATGTGCCCCATACTTATCATGCATGGTGAAGAGGACAACTCTGTTCCCATGAGGATCAGCGAGGATTTCTATACCCGTATTGTGGAGAAGGGTATGGGAGACCGCGCCGACCTTTACATTCTGGCCCATGCAGGTCATGGCTCCCCGGAATTCTATCAAGATTCTACCCGGGAAATTCTGCTTGCATTTTTTGAGCGCTGCCTAAGCTAAACCTGTCGTATTTGATTCATTCAAGAGAAAGAGAAAGGGGAACTGATAATGACGACACAAATGTGGATCATTCTTGCTGTATTTGTAATATTCCTTACCCTTGTACTCTCAGGAAAGGCCAAAATCCATGTGGCCGTCCTGCTTATCCCCATTGTTCTTGAAATCACCCAGGTGCTGACCTTCCAGGAGGCATGGAGCGGCTTGACCAACTCCTCAGTTATCATGATGGCCTCCATGTTTGTGGTCTGCGCCGGTCTAAACCGGACCACCCTCGTAGCTAAGCTGAGCCGTGCCATTATCAAGCCCGGCGCCAGTGACCTTCAGATCATGCTGGGTATGCTGATCCCCATTATTTTCCTGGGCCTGTTTATCAATGGCATGGCCATCTGCATGATCGTGATTCCCTTGCTGAGCCAGGTTTGTGCCGAGCAGAAAAAGCCTATGAGCAAGTTTGTGTTCCCTGTGACCATGCTTATTGGCATCTGGATGGGGGCCTTTCCCATCGGCGGAAACGCCGCCAGCTACATTACCCTGAACACCATTGTGGAAAACCTGGGCGGCGTGGGGACCTTTGACTATTTTACCAATCTGGTGGTCCGCATTCCTTACCTCATTATCGGTACCATTTTGGTCCTTGCTATCGGTGTGAAAATCGCGCCGGATAATGGCAATATCCCCGCCATTGCGGGCCAGGCCGAGGCCAATGCCCCCGCCGGCCGTAAGGGCGGCAGCGCTCCCGTGACCCCGGAGATCGAAAAGCGCATTATGATCATTTTTACCGCCACCGTTCTGGGCATCATCGGCTGTGCTCTGGCTGGTGTGTTCGGGGTAAAGGGCCTTCAGGTCTGGTATCCCGCCATGCTGGGCGCCGTTCTGATGGTCCTCACCGGCTGCATGAGTGACCGGGAAGCCATCGGCGCCATGGGGAATCCCGTCGTCTTTCTGACCATCGGCAATCTGCCATTGGCTACCGCCCTTACCAAGACCGGCGCCGACCAGTTGATTGCCGACCTGTTCAACAAGACGTTCGGCCATATGAACCCCATTATCATCATGGCAGCTATGTTCCTTATTTCCATGATCCTGACCCAGTTCCTTACCAATGCCGCCGTCAGCAACGTATTCCGTATGCTGGCCGCTATCCTCTGCGTCCAGAATGGCTGGGATCCCCGGGGTCTCATGCTGGCCGCCATTCGCGGCTCCGACTGCGGCTTTATGTACCCGGTAGCCAATCCCGCATTCACCTATGCTCACGAGGCCGGCGGCTACACGGTCAAACAGCATTTTAAGATGGGCTTTGTCTACTCGATTGTTTGGTTCGCCATCTTCGTAGTGTACGTGCCTATTGTATTTCCCTTAGTTTAAAACGCACCCCTCTGCGTTTTAATAAATTACTCTCCTTTGTTACCACAAGGACCTGCCATAAAATGGCAGGTCCTTGTGGTTTATATGAGAATGATGTCGAAAATCAGCGGTGATAGAGCTTTTTGGTCTCGTACTGGGGGTCACAGGTGACCTGGAGGCCCAGCTTCTTATAAATGGTCATGTCGGTGCCGGACAGTATGACGGTGGCATGAGCCTGGCAGTCCCGGAGGGCGGCCAGCTGCTCCAGAGCCAGGGCGGCCAGAGGGTTGTTGGTGGCGCTGGAGGCCAGGGCGATGAGCACCTCATCCGAATGGAGCCGGGGGTTCTGGCTACCCAAGTACTCCACCTTCAGCTTCTGAATGGGCAAAAGGGCCTCGGCCGACATGAGGTGGACCTTCTTATTGATGTCGGCCAGAGCTTTCAGCGCATTCAGCAGTGCGCCGGCGGACGGGCCCATAAGGTCGCTGGTCTTGCCGGTGACGATACGCCCGTCGGGAAGCTCAATGGCCACGGCGGGGGAGTCCTTCTGTTCCGCCTTGTCCCGGGCGGCGGCCACCACAGGCCGGAGCTCGTCGGTGATCTCTGCCTGCTTCATAAGGAGCTCCAGCTTATAGACCGCCTCGTCCCCGCCCTTGCCCTGGCGGCGGTCACACCGGGCGTCATAGTAGCGGCGAAGGATCTCCTGGCGGGACGCCTCACAGACCACCTCGTCGTCCACAATGCAGCTTCCAATCATGTTAACGCCCATATCGGTGGGAGACTTATAGGGACTTTCGCCCATGATATGCTCAAAGATGGCAGAGAGGACAGGAAACACCTCCACATCCCGGTTATAGTTCACCGTGGTCTCCCCGTAGGCCTGGAGATGGAAGGGGTCGATCATATTCACGTCGTTGAGGTCGGCAGTGGCCGCTTCGTAAGCCAGATTCACGGGATGCTTGAGAGGCAGGTTCCAGACGGGAAAGGTCTCGAACTTGGCGTAGCCCGCCTTCACTCCACGTTTATATTCATGGTAGAGCTGGGAAAGGCAGACAGCCATCTTGCCGCTGCCCGGACCGGGGGCAGTGACCACCGCCAGGGGGCGGGTGGTCTCCACAAAGTCGTTTTTGCCGTAGCCCTCGTCAGAGACGATAAGGGGAATATTGTGGGGGTAGCCCTCGATGGGATAGTGGCGGTAAACCTTCACCCCCAGGTCCTCCAGCCGCTTTTGGAAATGATCGGCGGCGGACTGGCGGTTGTAGCGGGTGATGACCACGCTGCCCACGTAAAGCCCCATGGCCCGGAAGGCGTCGATGAGCCGCAGCACGTCCACATCGTATGTGATGCCCAGGTCACCCCGGACCTTGTTCTTCTCGATGTCGGCAGCGTTGATGGCGAAGATGACCTCCACCTGGTCGGCAAGCTGGGTGAGCATCCGGATCTTGCTGTCCGGCTCGAAGCCGGGAAGCACCCGCTCGGCGTGGTGGTCGTCAAAAAGCTTACCGCCGAACTCCAGATAGAGCTTGCCGCCGAACTGGGCGATGCGCTCCTTGATGCGCTGAGACTGGATCTCGATGTATTTCTGATTGTCAAAGCCGATTTTCATCCCGTTTCCCCTCTTTCTTCTCATTCTCTTTTATTCTATCACGATTCGCCCCGGAGACAAAGAGGAATTTCACCATTTTTCGCATTTCGTGGATATGGCCAAAAGAAACCCCGGGGAGAGTGTCTCCCCGGGATACTTTTTTCCCCACTTAGTTTTCGGAACCGCCGCTGTAATCCATGATCAGGTTATCCAGATTGCGAAGGTCGTCGGTGCTGATGTAAAGGGAGCCGTCCTCGCTTTGTTGGACCTGGATAACAATGGATCGCTCATCCTCGTAGCCAATGTTGGGGATCTGAGCCTCCAAAAGGTCCAGAAGGGTGTCATAGTAATCGGGGGCGTAGACGGTACGGTACCAGTTCAGGAACTCCTCATCGCTCATGGAGTCCAGATCCAGGGCGTCATACTTGGCGGTGAAGTCGGCAAAGTGGGACTCCATGTTGTCCATCACCAGGGTCAGGATGTTGATGGGCTTGATGTTCACCTTCACGGAGAAAGTGCCGTCATCTTGCTTGCTGGCGGAGGCCACAGTGTAGTCGCTCTTGGCGTAGATCTGCTCGTAGAGCTTCTCGGCCCGGACGGTCTGCATCTCGGAAGGCTCTACCACGCTGTTCTGGTCCTCAGGGTCCACGCAGCCGGCGATGGAGAAGAAGTAGCTGGTCTCCCCCTCGATGTTGGCGTCGTACTGCTCCTTGGCGTCGTCGGTGTCCACATTGCTGTAAAACTCCACAAAGCCCTTGAAGTCTCCCTTGTAGGTGGTATCCATCTCCACCTGGACGCACTTGAGGGCGTCGTCGGTGCTGAGCCCGCCTGTCCGGCAGGCAGTGAGACTGAGGGCCATGCCCGCTGCAAGAGCCAGGGTAAAGATACGCTTGGTCATTTTCATGTAAGGTTCCTCCTTCTTTATACTGCCCCGGAGCCTTTCCTTGGGCAACGGGGCCACTATGTTCTTCGCTTTTACAAAAAGCGAAGAAAAGACATATGTCTTTTCCAAGTTATTATACTACAAAGAAAATTTCCCTGCAAGACCCGCGGTCATTTTTCTTTCAGTTTAAGAAATGGAGGATGCTCTTTGTCCTTTTTTTCACTTTCTCTCTTGACTCTCCCCTTGGGGAAAAGTTTATACTATAAGTTGATCTATAATTTCTTCCTTTTGTCCAAGGAGATGCGAATCACCATGAAGATCAACGAGGTCATGAAACGCACCGGCCTTTCACGCAAGGCCATTTATGTATATGAGGAGCAGGGGCTGCTCTCTCCCGTCAAGGGAGAACAGGGCTACCGGGATTACAGCGTAAAGGACGTGGAACAGCTGCTGCTGGTGGCCAAGCTACGGGAACTGGACATTCCCCTGAACGACATTGCCCAGCTGCTGCACGCCCCGGAGGAGACCGACATTCTGATGCAGAAACACCTTACCCAGATGCAGAAGCGGCTGGAGGAGACCATGCGCAAGCTCTCCCAGATGCGGACCATCCTCTATAACCTGCCTCCCAACGGGCAACTGGACGATTTTATCAAGGCCACCGAAATCGCCATCCCCGATGAGATGGCCATCGCTTCCGCCCGGTATCTGTCGGAGGACCCCACCCTCTCCTCTGCCCGCAGGCTCACCATGTACATGAACGAGGCTTTTCTGGACATGCCTTTGGATACGCCGGAACGGTGGGATGCCTGGTACAAACTGCTGGACCAGATGGATCGGGTCAGCCCTCAAATTTGGGACGGCTATGAGGCCTGCTACGGCAGCATGACCGTTGAACAGAAGTATAAGGACTACCGTCTGCGGCGGGCTTTGGTGGTGGGATACACCAAATTCACCCCCGAGGACGAGGAGAAAAAGGGGGAGGAGATCATCTCCAACCTGGGGCGGCTGCTCTCCGACCCGGATTATCTGGAGCGATGGCGGCGCTATTACCAGCTGGTGGTCGCTCCCTCCTCCCGCAAGGATTCGGTCGTCAACCCGGAGGAGCTGCTGGTTGTCTTAAGTACGGTATATTTCTCCTACAACAGCGAGTTCAATAAAATTATGGACACTTTGGTCTATCCCTATTTCCAAACGGAGCCCGGCCGACGGCTGTGCGGTCAACTGAAAGAGGTTTTAAGAGACGATCACGATTTGAGCCCCCTGGCCATGATCTATTTCGACTTCTGGAACAACACCCTGGAGAAATTGATGGCGTAAAGGTGGCTTTTGTAAACGTCTCTGAAACAAATATGTACAAGGAGGAAAAGAAATGAAAGAAATGTCCCGCAGAGAGCTCTTGAAAGGTGGCCTTGTGGGCGGCGCTGCCATTGCCGCCATGGCAGCCCTGGGCGGCTGCTCCGCCGAAAAGCCCACCCCCTCCCTGACGCCAGGCGAGGCAAATCAGCGCGTCAGTTTCCCCTACGCATCCCAGATCCTGGATTTGGCCAAGGAAATCATCTCCACCCCTCAAATCTATACGGAGGAGCAGAAGCTGGAGATCCCCGCCGTCCTCAATGCCAAGCACCGCTACTTCTGGTGCGTGGACCTTCAGGACTATGAAGCTATGCGGGACGTCTACACGGACGAAGGTCCCGGTGGTTTCCGCGTGGACTGGGGCACCGGCGAGCAGTCCATCTCCATTGACGAGCAGATCGCCTCTGCCAAAGCCACCACCGGCCCTGGCGAAAATATGGTGCCCATGCACTTCGGCCACAACCAAATCGTCCGGTTCATTGACGACACCCACGCCCAGATCCTCACCCGGATGAACGACCGCCATACCTATCATGACGACGGCGAGGTCTATGCCGGCTGGGGCCTCTATGTGGATGACGTCATGAAGTGCTCAGACGGCGCATGGCGCATGACCTGCGTCCGCCTCGCTTACGGCGTCATGGAAAACCAACTTCGCGCCATGAAACAGCAGCAGGACGGCTGAGGCCGTCCCACAATAAAAAGGAGGAAAATCAAATGAAAAAGCACCTGAAGTTCCTGTCTCTGGCCTGTGCGGTCTGCCTGGTGCTGACCGCCTGCACCCCCAAGACTCCCGATCCCACCCCCGATAACTCTCCCTCTGTGGAGGAACCCCAAAACCGCGACGTCACCGTAGACTTTGTGGTGGTAGGCGCCGGCGCCGGCGGCCTGTCCGCCGCCACCGAGGCCGCCCGGCAGGGCAAGAGCGTGATTTTGCTGGAGAAGCTCTCTTTCGCCGGCGGCTCCTCCGCCCTGTGCGAAGGGTACTTCTGGTCCAGCGACGCCAAGCTCAACGCCGAGACGGAAAAGGGCTTTGACACCGAGACCATGAAGGAAGCCATGCTGACTGCCGCCGGCGGCAAAGCAGTGGACAAGCTCATCGAAAATATCTGCGCCATCTCCGGCGAGATCATGGACGGCCTCACCGACGGCGGCACCGTGTTCCTGAAAGATCAGTATACCGGCAGCGGCGGTGCCATCCCCGGCCTGGACGTGTTCATCGCCGAGGGCGCCGGTGCGGGCCTTGTAAAGTCTATGGTCAAGATCGCCGAGGACAATCAGGTTGACATCCGCTATGAGTCCAAGGGCACAAAGCTCATCGTGGAAGGAGGCGCTGTCAAGGGCGTCACCGTAGAAGACAAGGAGGGTACCTACAACATCTACGCCGGAACCACCATCCTGGCCACCGGCGGCTTCCTGCGCAATGAAGCACTGATGGCCGAGTATGCTCCCGACTGGACCGATACCACCCTCTACTGCGCCGCCGGCTCCACTGGTGACGGCCACGAGATGGCCATGGAGCTGGGTGCCCATATCATTGGCAGCAGCTTTGGCTGCGTATGGGAGTTTGACGGCAAGAACGGCTACCACATGGACGGCGGCATGGCCCCCGCCGTCAGCTTCTTTAAGGTCAATCAAGAGGGTAAACGGGTACTCAACGAGTTCGGCGGCGCCACGGTGAATACCAACAACAACATCACCGTCCAACAGACCGGCAACCGGGTCTACTGCTTCATGGACTCCACCTCCGCCTACGCTGGTCTCGCTGAGCAGGGCGTGGTCGCAGGTCTCGCCTACAAGGCGGACACCCTGGAGGAACTGTGCGACCAGTACGGCATCGACAAGGAGGCATTTATGGAGACCGTCAACGCCTATAACGAGGCCAAGGCCGCCGGCAAAGATGATGCCGACTTTGGCGTGCCCAACGCCTACATGGTCTCCATGACCGAGGCTCCCTTCTACGCCACCTATTACCAGCCCATGCCCACCAACTGTCTGGCCGGTCTGGAAACGGACGAGTTCTGCCGCCTGCTGGACAGCAATAACCAGCCCATCCCCGGCCTTTACGGCGTGGGTGAGCTGATCATGGGCTCCGTGGTGGGCGACGGCAACTACCCCTCCTGCGGCACCTGCCTGGCCGCCGGCATCTACGGCGGTCCCATCGCCGTCCGGCACGCTCTGGGTATCATGAAATAATATCCCATTTTCATAGGAAGAGACCGGCCCTCGTTGAGGGCCGGTCTCTCTTTGCTATTTCAGCGGGTGATCCAAACAAGGTTGGCATCCGTCACAAAATTGGGCACCGAATAAAGGACCAGGGCCTGGTCGATGCCGTTGTCGGCGATATACTGGCTGGCGGAGAGCTTGTAGTACCGGGGGTCAATGAGGTGGATCTCGGAGAAATGAGGGGTGAGGAAAGGCACCAGAGAGTCGGAATAGCTGTCCCGGATGATGAGGAGCTTTGGCTTGTCAGCGTTGCCGGTTTTGACGATACCCAAAGCCTGCTGGCCCCCCAGGAACATGGAGTACTTGTCCTTCTTCTCCAGAAAGCTCTCATCATAGAGCTGCCGGGGCTCCTCAGTGATCTTGCCGCTGGCGTCATAGATACGGCTGGTCACCGTGATACCCTCCTCGGGGACGTAAACATCCATCTCGTCGGGCTCCACCCAGCGGACGCCGGAGGAGGAGAAGACGGTGCCGTAAAACTCATCGGACACGGTGGTCTTTTGGTAGGTGGAGAGGGGCAGGACCTCATCACCGAGGCCCAAGGCCTCCATAACGGCGGTGTAGCCATAGTAGGCCCCCAAGGAGGTCCAGTGATGGTCGGTGCGGTAGAAGATACCTTCATCCTTATGGTCGGGAAGGGCCGTCCAGAGGCTGTCCACCAGGGTAATGGTATCGGGGAGGGCGCCCGCCACATCGGCATAGACCGTCCGCTGGTCATAGGTGGGTGCGCCCTGGGGCAGCTTATCCGCCCAAACGTAGGCCTGGGTAGGGATGAGGCCGAAGGTGACAGGGACCCCCGCCTTCTCGGCAAACTGGGCCACGTACTTAGCGTTGTTGGCCACCCGCTTTTCGTCGGGGGCGTCGAAGCGGGAAATGAGGGTGGAGTCAGCGCAGAAATAGACCCCGTTGTTCTCCTGCTTACCCACCAGCTTCTCGGCGTAGGCCTTAGCGGCGGTCCAGCCGTCCCGGCCGGGGAACTGGTCGGTGACGTAGGTCTCGTAATCGCTCATGAAGTCTCCGCTTACAAGGCTCTGGAGGGAGAGGGCGGGACGCTGGGCCAGGGGGCGGTTCTCCACCTGGGAGAACTCCCGGTCCGGTGTGAGGGCGTTGGCGGTGACCATGACCCCCAGGAAGCCGCAGAAAAGGACGGTGAGAAACAACGCGTATTTTTTAGACATGATAATACCTCCCGGAATCAAAATCTGAAGTAGAGGAATGGGTTGTAGGTGGCGTCTACCAGATAACAGGTACAGATCAGCAGCGCGGCCATGAGAAGGATGGGCAGCAGGAGCTTTTTGCTCTTTTCCCCCAGTTTGTCCCACAGGGTCTTGCCCAAGGGGGTGGAGCTGAGGGCGGCCATGACCAGCATGGGCAGGTAGGACCGCAGGTAGTAGAGGGCAGCGCCGTTCATGAGACCGCCTTCCGCCAGGCCGAACATAGCCCGGAAATAGGGCCCCAGGTGGGAAAAGTCCTCCACGGCGAAGAGGGTCCAGCCGATGGCGATGAAGAAGAGGGCGTACACATGCCGCAGCCAGTTGGGCCAGCGCTCCATCCAGGCGTTCAAGAAGAACTTTTCCACCACCAGAAGGACGCCGTAGTAAAGGCCCCAGAGAAGGAAGTTCCAACTGGCCCCGTGCCAGATGCCGGTGGCAGCCCAGACCACCATCAGGTTGAAAAGGAGCCGGGGCTTGGACACCCGGTTGCCCCCCAGGGGGATATAAAGGTACTCCCGGAACCAGGTTCCCAGGGAGATGTGCCAGCGGCGCCAAAACTCAGTCAGGGAGCGAGAGATGTAGGGGTAATTGAAGTTTTCCAGAAACTCAAAACCCAGCATCCGCCCCAGGCCGATGGCCATGTCGGAGTAGCCCGAGAAGTCAAAGTAGAGCTGGAAGGAGAAGGCCAGGATGCCCAGCCAGGCGCCCAGAGTGGTGAGCTGGGCCGTGGGAAGGGCCTTGTAGGTGTCCCACAGCATACCCAGGTTGTTGGCAAGGAGCACCTTTTTTGCCGCGCCCACCGTGAAGCGCTGGACTCCGGAGGCGAATTTTTCCACCGTGTGGTCCCGGTGGTCGATTTGGTCCCCCAGGTCCTTATACTTGATGATGGGGCCGGCGATCAGCTGGGGGAAAAGGGTGACGAAGGTACCGAAGTTGATGATGGACCGCTGGGCCTTGGCGTCTCCCCGGTACACATCGATGGTGTAGCTCATGGTCTGGAAGGTGTAGAAGGAGATGCCGATGGGCAATGTGAAGGGGATGGAGTGGCCCCCCGGAAGAGGCAGGGACTGAATGATGGGCATGAAGGTAAGCCCCAGCCCGGCAAGACTCCCGGCGATGAAGTTCCAATACTTAAAGAAGAACAGCAATGCCAGGTTGAAGAAGACCGAGGAGGCTACCGCCATTCGGGCGCCCTTATCATTGTTCCGGGCCTTGCATTTTTCTACCAGCCGGCCGTGGGTGTAGTCGATGGCGGTGGAGAGGAACATGATGGCGATATACACCGGCTCCCCCCAGCCGTAGAAAATAAGGTTTACCACCAGCAGTACGGCGTTGCGCCAGCGCAGGGGGGTGATATAGTAGGCAAAGAGAACGATGGGCAGGTAGGTGAAGAGGAAAAAGACGCTGGAAAAGACCAAAAAGGCACCTCCCTTTATCAGGGTATTTTTGCAGAGGGAGGGCGTCCGGCGTTCCGGACGCCCTCCTTCCTATTATGCCACAAATTTCTTATTTTGTACAGCTGGCCGCTGTCGGGGCGGTTTTGCCCTTGTAGGGGCGGGCTGTGCCCGCCCGGTGTGTTCCAGGCAAGGTGTTCCCGACCCTTTGGAGAATGGGCGAGCGCAGCTCGCCCCTACAGGTCTCCGCTCTTCTTAGAAGCAATTATTAAAGGCAGTGACCGCGGCGTCGGAGTCGGCAGCCACCACAAACATGATCCAGTCCCCGTTGGTGACGATCTTGGCGTTCTCCACATAGACAGCGGCGGTGGGATACATGGACCCCTCCTCCTTCAGGCCCTGGTGGCGGCTCTCGCAGGCGGTCTTGATGGAATCCAGCTTACCGCTCTTCACCTTGGCGATGAAGATCTCCTCGTTGGTGGCGCTCATCTCAGGCATATAGAAAACAAAGTCCTCCAGATCGTCCACACTCAGATTGTAGAACTCCTCCAGCACAAAGCCCATGTCGCTCATGGGGTTGCCGCCACACACGGCGGAGACCTTGGCGTACACGTCGGCGGCGGTGAGACTGGCGGCGGGAGCCTCGGGGGTGGGCTCCGGAGTGGGGGCAAGCTCAGAATCCTTGTCAGGCTTCAGGGTCTCCAGGGGCTTCACTACCACGTCCGATTCCTCGGGTGCGATAACGTTGATGGATTCGGTGGGCTGGGGGTCGGGAGTGACGATGTTGGGGGTGTCGGCGGGCTCCGAGGGGGCCACCACGTTCATGGAGGGGGTGGGATCGGCCTCGGGGGTGGGGGTGGGCTCGGGCTTGGGGCCGCAGGCGGCCAGGGTGAGGGTCATGGCCCCGCAGAGGGCCAGGGCGGCAAGAGACTGTTTTTTCATGTAAGTAACTCCTTTGGAATGTATTTTAAGAGGGGGGGTACAGGCCCCGGGACTGGATCAGAAAAAGGCCCAGAAGGCCCGTACCATAGCATTAGACGACCATATGGGAAAAAAGTTCCCGGAAAATTGAAAATTTTTTGTGGGGAGAATTCAGCGGACCGGGACCAGATAATATCCGAAGTGGAGCTGGGACTGGCCATTGATATGGGTTTGCAGCAGGGAGATCTTATAAATATTGCCCAGAGGGGTCAGCTGTCTTTGCTCCAGCTCCTCCTGAAGCACACGGATGGAGAACAGGGAGTGAAGGGGGTCGTCCGGATGGCAGGGAAGCGCATAGTCGCAGATGAACCATTTCTGTCCGGGGATCCGCTCCACCACGTCGTTGAGGGGGAGGGAACCGGCTTGGGCCAGGGACTGGGGGATCATAAGGCCCCAGAAAAACTCCCGGTTTTGCAGATCCCTGTCCCAGGGCTGGTCCGGTGGGCAGGTAATCTGCTGGCAGGACTTTACCACCGGCATCCAGCCGGTCCAATCTTTCAAAATGGCATAGATCCGCTCATCGGAAAGAAAGTCGTAGCGGCGGGAGTGAGGGAGAAAGAAAAAGGGCTCCAGCTCAGCCACCCGCCAATCCCGCTCCCGGTGGGCCATGCGCTCCATCCAGGCGGAAAACCGCCGGTGGTCCTCCAGCACAGTTTGCTGGAAGTTGATCTCCCGGGCCATCTCCTCCGCCCTGGCATCCAGCTTTTTCCGGATGGTTTCAGGTTCGTCGTCGTGGAGAAGGACGTCGATCTCCTTGAGCGGGATACCGTAGCCCCGCAGGGTCATGGCACACAGGAGACCGGGAGATTGGGAAAAGGGATAGTAGCGGTAGCCGCTTTCCGAAGGGACAGACTCCACCAGCTGGAACTGCTCATAGTACTTGAGCAAGTCGGGTGTAACCCCCAGGTAGTATGCGTAGGGACCAATGCGATACATCTTTTTCTCGGGCTGTTCAACCATATCAGACCCCCCTTTGCAAAAATTGTAACATATTCCTTCTGTTTTTGCCATCTATTCCACAAAGAAAAAGTTGACTTGGGGGTGGCACCCGGGTTTACATTATTCTGGAAGAAGGCCCAGGAGAGATCCTGTGCCCAACAGAAACAGGATGCCACAACTAATTTTAGGAGGAGATCGAAATGAGCAAGAAAGAGCTTTCCCGCCGCGACTTTTTGAAGGGTGCCGCAGGGGCCGCCGGCGTGGCCGCCATCGGTATGCTGGCCGGCTGCAATGGCAAGCCGGATCCCACCCCCGAGGCCAAGGGCCTCTATGCCCCGGGTACCTATTCCTCCCAGGCCGAGGGCATGGGCCGGATCGTGGTCACCATGACCTTCTCTGCCGACGCCATCACCGGTGTGGAGCTGGATCTCAGCAATGAGACGGCAAGCATCGGTCAGGCCGCCGCCGAGGCGCTGAAGACCGCCCTCATGGAAAAGCAGAGCGCCGAGATCGAAGCCGTTTCCGGCGCTACCATCACCTCCAACGCCGTGATGAAGGCCGCGGGCAAATGTATCCAGCAGGCCAAGGGAGAAATCCCCATCGAGGTCATTACCAACAATCCCGGCTCTGCCGCGCAGGTGCCGGACGGGGTCCCCGCCTGGCTGGGGGTGGAGCCCGAGATCGCCGACAGCGACATCAAGGCCACCTACGAGACCGAGATCCTGGTCATCGGCTGCGGCACCGGCGGAATGTTTACCGTCTGCGCCGCCGCTGAGGAGGGCGCCAAGGTCATCGGCATCGACCGTTTTGCCACCGGCGTGGGCATCCGGGATGACCTGGGCGGCATCAACTCCCGGTATCAGAAGGAGTGGGGCACCAAGATCGACAAGTGGGACTATGTGACCATGGCCACCCAGTACGCCGCCGGCCACATCAACCAGGACCTGGTGAAGCTCTTCTGCGACGAGTCCGGCGCCGTCATCGACTGGTACGGCGACCGTCTGGCCGAGCGGGGCGTCCAGCTCTGGCATGAGTCCGGGGACAGCGTGGACGAGGCCCGGTATCATCACTTCCCCACGGGACATTCCCCCCGCTGGGCCGGTAGCGACGATGGATCCGGCAATGTCCTGAACGGCGACAAGGTGCTTTATGATTACGCCGTGGGCCTGGGCGCCGAGTTCCACTACAACACCAAAATGATCAAGCTGGTGAAGGAGAAGGGACGGGTCACCGGCTGCATCGCCATCAACGGCAATGACGAGTATGTCCGCTATGTGGCCTCCAAGGGCGTAGTGGTCGCCACCGGCGGTTACTCCCTGAACTACGACATGATGGAGGCCCTCCAGCCCTGGAACCTGCGGATCTGTGCAGGAAACACCTCTGAGCCGGGCGCCTTCGGCGACGGCATCAAGGCCTGCCTGTGGGCCGGAGCCAAGATGGACGAGACCCACTCCATGATGATGTTTGACCGGGCCGCCCTCCGCCCCGACCAGGAGCCCGGTATCGAGATGATGAAGTCCGGCGGCGAGGGCTTCTTCTGGATGGGCTCCCAGCCCTGGCTGAAGGTCAATGCCGACGGCAAGCGGTTCTTCAATGAGTCGGGCACCTACGAGGGCATCGCCCACGCCGACGAGTATCAGAAGGGCCACTGCCACTTTACCCTCTTCGACAAGAACTGGACCACCTACGCCCAGCAGTTCAAGATGCACGGCTGCTCCCGGCTCTATCCCTTTGAGAATGGGGCGGACCCCAACATCCCCTATCAGGTCATCGAGAACGGGATGCTGCCCGGGCTGATCGAAAACGGCTTTGTGATGCAGGCGGATACCATCGAGGAGCTGGCGGAAAAGCTGGGCCTGCCGGCAGAAGAGCTGGCCGCCACCGTGAAGCGTTATAACGAGCTGTGCGCAAAGGGCGTGGACGAGGACTACGGCAAGGAGGCTTTCCGCCTCACCCCCGTGGATACCGCCCCCTTCTATGGCGCCAAGAACGCCAGCCGGGTCCTGTGCACCATGGACGGCATCCAGATCGACACCAACATGAACGCCATCGACACGGAGGGTGAGCCCATTCCCGGCCTCTATGTGGTGGGCAACGATTCCGGCAGCTATTTTGCCAACACCTATCCCAACCTGTCCACCGGTATGGCCTGCGGCCGCACCGTCACCTTTGCCCGGCTGGTGGGCAAGTACCTGGCCAAGCTGTAAGCCAAGGACAGGAGAGCAATTCTCAGCCAAGTCATTTCTCCTTCGGAAGGGGCACACCCAGATGGGTGTGCCCCTTCCCTTTTAATCAACAACAGGGTCGTAGACCCAGCGGAAAACCGCCTTCCCCGCCCGGTCGGTGAGGGTGGTGAGACCCTCCCCGGCATGGTAGCACAGGTTCCCCATGAGGGTGTCGTAGCCCTGGGCGTGGAGGAGCAATTCCCCGTTGAGGTCGTAGTAATCGGTCCAGTAGGTGTTGTCGTCATAGTGGTAGGCGTTGATGACACACTCCCCTGTAATGCCGTCATAGCTGAAGTAGGCGGAGCTGTAGTCTCCCCATTGGCCCAGGATATCCCCCTCCAGATTGGTGAGGGTGACGATACCTCCCTCCTCATCGTGAAACAGGACCCGCTGGCCGCAGAGGTCGGTGAGCTGGCCCAGGGACAGGGGGAAACGCCAGACCTCCTCTCCCCGGACCAGGAGCCACTCCGTGTCATTTTTGCCGTAGACCCAGCCGTTGTTCAGATAGCCGACGGAGGAGGAGGCCAGCAAGGGGCTGTCCGGGAGGATATTCAGGTCCTTATCCATGATACAGACGGGCTGGTAGCTGTTACCCAGAAAGTACCATTCCTCCCCCCAATAAGTGGGCATTTTGTCATAGCCTCCGGTGAGGGTTTTGCCCGTAGGGTCGATGAAATAGTAGTTCATGCCGTCGTAAACGGGGGCCACGCCGTTTTCAAAGGAATTGGCGTCCCAAAGGGTGGGCTGGATGACCCATTGACCGGTGGCGGCATTCAAATAGCCGTAGCGGTAGGCATTGCCCTGGCCGTCCAGAGGGCCGCCGGCGGGGACCAGGCCCTCACCGGCCCGGCCCAGCCACTTTACCTCCGGGGGAAGAGGGACGGGATGACCCTGGGAGTCAAAGAGGAGGACCAGATTACCGTCACTGTTTTCATTCCAGATATATAGGTTCACGGAGACCCGGCCGCTGTCCGGATCCACCTCCAGGTAGGTGAGGGAGAATTCCTCTGTCCCCGCCTGGCCGGGAAGGTCCAGGGTCACGTTTGCCTTGCCGGTGACCGGGTCCACAAGGTCCAGCTTGCCGTCGGTGCGGAGGAGGGGGATCCCCCGGTCAAAGGGCATGGACATATAAGTCTCCCAATCGTACTGGTAAACGAAGTCGGTACACCAGCTCCCGTCTCCCTTGCAGAGGGCGAAGCGCTCCTCGGGGTGGCCCTCCCCATCGTAAAAGGTCTTGCCCAGCAGCATAACGCCGGGGTCGTAGATCACGTTGCCCCAGCTGTCCCGCTCCTCCAGATGGAAGGCGCTGGTGAACACCGGGTCGGTCACCACCTCCCCGGTCATGGTCACAAGGCCGTAGAGGGAGAAGGTGTCATACTGGCCCTCGTAATAGCTCCACTCACCGGTGCCCGCCAGCTCCGCCCCCGCGAAGGGGATCAGGGGGCCGTAGTCGGCGGCGGGGACCAGCCGGTCGGTGAAGTCCTCATAGCGGCGGGTGTAGTGGGGGCTCCGAAGGGCGTAGGGGTCCAGCTTGGACCAGTCGGTGTACACCGGGCCCTGGGAGATCTCGCCGGTGGGCTCCAGGATGGAGACATAGCCCTCATGGCTCACCAGGTTCTGACCCTCCTGAGAGAGGAGCCAGTCAAAGAGGCGGGCGGTGGGGCTGTCCGCTGGAGTGCTCTCGTCCATGACGGCGTAGTAATAGGTACGGATGGGGTATTCGCCGCTGCGGATGGTGTCTTCATTGGGCATCACCCCGTCAATAGCAAGGAGCTTCAAGCCGTCGGCCATACCCATGTCGTGGGCATAGTAGTAGACGGTGTAGCCCATGGCGTCGGGCCGGTCATCCCAGGAGCGGACCGCCTCAATGATGCCGATCATGGAGCCCACCACGTAGTCAGAGTTGGCGGGCTCCATCATGGGAAGGTCCTTCATGACCTCCTTGTCCATGATGGCCTGGCTGCCGCCCCCCTGGGGGCGCTGGTAGGCCTGGATGGGGGCGTCGGCGCCCCCCACCTCCTTCCAGTTGGTGATCTTGCCCGAGTAAATGTCCCGGACCTCGTCGAGGGTGAGGCCATTCACCGGGTTGTCCTCGTTGACGAAGAAGACCAGGGTCTCGGCAGCGATGGGTTCCATGCGCCAGGTCTTGTTGTGCTCGTCCCGGTAGTCGTAGGAATCCTGTCCCCCCTCGGCCACAATGAGCAGGTCGGCATTCCCGTCCACCAGGTTATAGTAGGCCCGGGAGGTTTTGTTAAAAGAGATAAGGCCCCTTGCCTCCTCCCGGCTCTCCCCCAGCAGCACGGCGGCCATGGCCTCCCCCAGGGGGACCGTGGCGGTGGAGCCGTCCAATTGGGGAAAATTGTCCCGGGAAAAGCGGAACTGGGTAGGGACTTCCGGAGTAGGTGCGGGGGTCGGAGTGGTCTCGGCGGCAGGGCCCTTGCAGGCGGCGAGGACCAGGGCAAGGGCCAAAGCCGCGGGAAACAGTTTTTTCATAGGGGGACCTCCTTTCCGGGTGGTTTTCTGTTTCAAGTATACCC
This sequence comes from Oscillospiraceae bacterium, assembly GCA_022800215.1. Taxonomy (GTDB): domain Bacteria; phylum Bacillota; class Clostridia; order Oscillospirales; family Oscillospiraceae; genus Vermiculatibacterium. Next base: position 90,728 of record JAAWPV010000003.1, read on the forward strand.
TTTTTTACAGGGGGGAATCAAGGCTCATATGGTTACAAGGTAATTACAATATGGTGACAAAATCGCCTGGAATTTTTTGTCATAAAATGCAATAAAAAGTAATTTTATGGCATTTTCTTCATTTTTTCCGTTGACAGGAAAAAGGAGAGAGAGTAAAATCAGACATAGTTTTGAAAAATCGCAGAGCGCCCGGCAATGGGGCCGGAGGACGGGAGGAAATACTATGGCAGTGAAGTACATTTTCGTCACCGGAGGCGTGGTCTCCGGCCTGGGCAAGGGCATTGCCGCCGCCTCTCTGGGCCGGCTCCTCAAGGCCCGGGGACACAAAGTCACCATTCAGAAGTTCGACCCCTACCTGAACGTAGACCCGGGCACCATGAGCCCCTACCAGCACGGGGAAGTCTTCGTCACCGAGGACGGGGCGGAGACCGACCTTGATCTGGGCCACTATGAGCGGTTCATCAATGAAAACCTGACCCTCCACTCCTCGGTGACTTCGGGCAAGGTCTACTGGTCCGTCCTCAACCGTGAGCGGAACGGGGACTATCTGGGGGGTACCGTCCAGGTCATCCCCCACATTACCGACGAGATCAAGCGCCACATCTACCTGGCGGGCGAGGAGACAGGGGCCGACGTGGTCATTACCGAGGTGGGGGGCACCGTGGGCGACATTGAATCCCAGCCCTTTTTAGAAGCCATCCGCCAGGCGGCGGTGGAGGTGGGGCGGGAAAACTGCATGTTCCTCCACGTGTCCCTCATCGTCTCCATCCCGGGCACCGGAGAGCTGAAGAGCAAGCCCACCCAGCACTCAGCCAAGGAGCTTTTATCCCTGGGCATCCAGCCCGATGTCATCCTGTGCCGGTCTGACTACGACATCCCCAAGGACATCCGGGACAAGATCGCCCTCTTCTGCAACATCCCGGCGGAGAACGCCATCCCCAACCTGACCGCCCCCATCCTCTACGAAGTTCCCCTGATGCTGGAGGCGGAGGGCTTGGCCCGGGTGGCCTGCAAGCGGCTGGGCCTGGAGGATAAGGAGCCTGACCTCACTGGCTGGCGCGCCATGGTAGAGAGGGCCAAAAATGCCCGTGATCATGTGAAAATCGCCATGGTGGGCAAGTACATGAACCTCCACGACGCCTACCTGTCGGTGGCGGAGGCCCTTCACCATGGGGGCATCGAGAACGACGCGGTGGTAGACATCGACTGGGTGGACTCGGAGCAGATCAGCGACCAGAACGCGGCGGAACGGCTGGGAGACTGTGACGGCATCCTGGTGCCCGGCGGCTTCGGCATCCGGGGCACCGAGGGCATGATCGCCGCCATCCGGTACGCCCGGGAAAACCAGGTCCCCTACTTTGGGATCTGTCTGGGGATGCAGATGGCGGTGGTGGAGTTTGCCCGCCACTGTGCAGGTATGGCCGACGCCTACTCCAGTGAGTTTTCGGACACCACCGCCCACCCGGTCATCGACCTGATGCCCGACCAGGTGGGCATCACCGCCAAGGGGGGCACCATGCGCTTAGGGGCCTATCCCTGCAAGGTGGCTCCCGGCACCAAAACCATGGCGGCCTACGGAGAGGATCTCATTCAGGAGCGGCACCGCCACCGGTATGAATTTTCCAACGCCTTCCGGGAGGAGTTGACGGCGGCGGGGCTCACCCTGGCAGGCACCTCCCCCGACGCTCGTCTGGTGGAGATCGTGGAGCTTGGGGGTCACCCCTGGTTCGTGGGGGTCCAGTTCCACCCGGAGTTTAAGAGTAGGCCCAACAAGGCCCATCCCCTGTTCCGGGACTTTATTGCCGCGGCGAAGGAACACAAAAAATGAGCAGACTCCAGGATCCCCCGGAAGGCAAAGCCTACCGGGGGATCTTTTCCTTTATGCGGTTTGGGTTTGAACGGTCAGCTCCCCATCCACCGCATCCACGGTGATGATACTGCCCGGCTCCACCGTGCCGGCGATGATGGCGCGGCTCAAAAGGGTCTCCACCGTGTGCTGGAGGTAGCGGCGGAGGGGCCGGGCCCCGTAAAGGGGGTCGTAGGCGCTGTCGATGATGAACTGCCGGGCCGCCGGGGTGAGGGTGCAGGAAAGCTCCTTCTCCCCCAGCCGCCGGTTGAGCTGGGAGAGCATCAGGTCGATGATGGAGGTGATATTCTCCTTGGTGAGGGGCTTATAGAAGACGATCTCGTCCAGGCGGTTCAAAAATTCCGGACGGAAGGAGCGCTTCAAAAGCTCGCCGACCTGCTCCCGGGCTTCGGGGCTGATCTCCCCGTCGGGGCCGATGCCCTCCAGAAGGAACTGGGAGCCCAGGTTGGAGGTAAGGATGATGACGGTGTTTTTGAAGTCCACCGTCCGGCCCTGGGAGTCGGTGACCCGGCCGTCGTCCAATACCTGCAAAAGCACGTTGAAGACGTCGGGGTGGGCCTTCTCCACCTCGTCAAAGAGGATCACCGAATAGGGGCTCCGGCGGACGGCCTCGGTGAGCTGGCCCCCCTCCTCATAACCCACATATCCCGGAGGGGCCCCGATGAGCCGGGAGACGGAGAACTTTTCCATGTACTCCGACATGTCGATACGGACCATGTTCTTCTCGCTGTCAAAAAGGGCCTCGGAGAGGGCCTTGGCAAGCTCCGTCTTACCCACGCCGGTGGGGCCCAGGAAGAGGAAGGAGCCGATGGGTTTGTCAGGGTCGGCGATGCCCGCCCGGCTTCTCAATATGGCCTCGCTCACCAGCCGGACAGCCTCGTCCTGGCCCACCACCCGCTTGTGAAGGATATCCTCCAGGTGGAGAAGCTTCTCCCGCTCCCCCTCCATAAGGCGGCTCACCGGGATGCCCGTCCAGCGCTCCACGATACGGGCGATCTCCTCCTCGGTGACCTTGTCCCGCAGAAGACTTTGCTCCCGGCCCTGCTGAGCCAGGGCCTCCTGAGCTTCCAGAGCTTTCCGGAGCTCCGGGATGACGCCGTACTGGAGCTGGGCGGCCTTCTCCAGGTCGTATTCCCGCTGGGCCTTCTCCAGGTCGGCGTTGGCCCCTTCCAGCTTCTCCCGGAGTTCCTGGACCTTGCCGATGGCGTTCTTCTCGTTCTCCCACTGGGCCTTCTTGGCCCCGAAGTCCTCCCGGAGGTCGGCCAGCTCCTTCTGGATGTCGGCAAGATGCTCCTGGGAGAGCTTGTCGGTCTCCTTTTTCAAAGCGGCCTCCTCGATCTCCAGCTGGATGATCTTCCGGCTCACCACGTCCAGCTCGGTGGGCATGGAGTCCATCTCGGTGCGGACCATGGCGCAGGCCTCGTCCACAAGGTCGATGGCCTTATCGGGAAGGAACCGGTCGGTGATATAGCGGTTACTCAGCGTGGCGGCGGCGATGATGGCCCCGTCGGTGATCTTCACCCCGTGGTAGACCTGGTAGCGGTCCTTCAGGCCCCGGAGGATGGCAATGGCGTCCTCCACCGTGGGCTCCCCCACCACAACGGGCTGGAACCGCCGCTCCAGGGCGGCATCCTTCTCAATGTACTGGCGGTATTCGTTGAGGGTGGTAGCCCCGATGCAGTGGAGCTCCCCCCGGGCCAGGAGGGGCTTTAAGAGGTTGCCCGCATCCATGGCCCCCTCGGTCTTTCCCGCTCCCACGATAGTGTGGAGCTCGTCGATAAAGAGCAAAATGCGGCCTTCGGACTTCTTCACCTCATTGAGGACAGCCTTGAGCCGCTCCTCAAACTCTCCCCGGTACTTGGCCCCCGCAATGAGAGCACCCATGTCCAGGGCAAAGATGGTCTTATCCTTCAGGGAGGCGGGCACGTCCCCCTTCACGATCCGCTGGGCCAGGCCCTCTGCGATGGCGGTCTTGCCCACGCCGGGCTCGCCGATGAGGACCGGGTTGTTTTTCGTCTTCCGGGACAAAATGCGGATCACGTTCCGGATCTCGTCGTCCCGGCCGATAACCGGGTCCAGCTTATTCTGCCGGGCTCTGTCCACCAGGTCGGAGCCGTACTTTTTCAATGCGTCATAGGTCTCCTCCGGGTTGTCCGAGGTGACCCGCTGGCTCCCCCGGACGGCGGTGAGGGCCTGAAGGACGCCCTCCTTGGTGATGTTGTAGAGCCGGAAAAGCTCCCGGAGGTCACTGTCGGCGCTCTCCACCAGGCCAAGGAGCAGATGCTCCACCGACACATACTCGTCCTTCATGCTCTGTGCCTGCTTCTCCGCCTGGTTCAGGGCCTTGTCCACCCCCTGGGAGACATAGATCTTCCCCGGCTCCCGGCCTGAGCCGGACACTCGGGGCAGCTTACTGAGCTCCTTCCGTAGGGCCGCTTCCAGGGAGGGCAGGGTCAGGCCCATGGCGGTGAGGAGCTGGGGCACTAGGCCCCTCTCCGCCTCCACAAGGGCCAGGAGCAGGTGGACCTGCTCGATCTGCTGGTGGCCCTCCTCCTGGGCAAGGTGCTGGGCGGCCTGAATGGCCTCCAGGGATTTCTGGGTATATTGATCGGCGTTCATATAGGCACTTCCTTTCCCCGGAACGGTCCCGCCGTTCCGGGCCTTCTTTTTGACATCAGTATACCCCTTTCCCCGATTTTTTCATGAACACATTGTAAACAATTAGCACTCTATTTTATAGAGTGCTAATTTTAGGGATCGGTGCCATGGAAAAGCACCGTCCCGAAGGACGGTGCTTTTTGGGATATGTTGGGGAATGGGGCTGTCGAGCTGCGAACAGGTCAGGACGCCTCGGGATATAGCTTCTCCGACTTCGCGCGCCGGTCCTCGGCCCTCCAGGCCTGTGGTCCGTCCGCTCCGCTCCGGCGCTATCCCCTCGGCTGACCTGTTCTCCGCTCTTCCGGGCTGTCGAGCTGCGAAGCCTCGTGTCGCTCGCTCCGCTTCCCTCCGTCTCGGACTGGTCTTGGGCCGCTATGCGGCCCTGCGCTCGTCCTCGCTGCGGTCCATCGTCGCTCGCACTCGGCTTCTCCGCTCTTCTTATTTCACAAACATCTTCTTGAGGGCGTCGATCATGGCGTTGGAGTCCAGGGTGGCGCCGGCGATGGCGTCCACCTCCACGCTCTGGCCGGTTATGACCTCGTTGAAGAAGGCCTCCAGTTGAGCGTCCTCCATGTACATGTTGTCCCGGCCATTGGTGATCTCCATGTTGGTGATCTTGCCGCCGGCCACGTCCACCTTCAGGGTGAATTCGCCGTGGTTGCCCTTGATGAGCTGCTCATAGCTGCCGTCGGGCTTGCCGGCGATGTCGTACTCCTCCACCTTCATGATGAGGGGGGAGGCCACGGTGGACCGGCCGCCGAAGGCGGTGTCGGCAGCGCTGCGGCCGGTGGCGATGGCCTCGGCCAGGAACATACCGTTTTGGTAGAGGTTGGACACAAAGGAGCCCAGCTCACCCGCCTCGTAGAGGTTGGGGATGACGGAGCCGTCCCAGCGCAGGACTTGGGCCTTGGTGTTCCGCTCGGCGCCGCCGGTGGTACCCACCAGGGTGGGCGTGATGGCGACGGCGTAGTAGGGGGCGGTGTCGATGGGGCTCATGGTCTCGGGGTTCCGGTCATACTCGCTGTCCTTGCCGGCCTTGGCCATTTTGTTGTAGCTTTCGATGGTGGCCTTCAGGGACTCGGGATCCCGGCCCAGCTTCTCGGCCAGCTCGTCGATGGTGTCGGCCTTGATGATCCAGCCCTTCTCCAGCTCCACGCTGTTGTCGTCGGACCACTGGTAGCCCTCGGTGGTGATGGGCCAGGAGAGCCACTTGGTGACGATGGGACCGGCGGTCCGGGTCTTCTCGTCGAAGATCAGGTGGACGGGGAGCACCCGCTCGTGAATGAGGTCCATGTAGTGGCCGTGCTCTTTGTACTTCATGTGCTGGCGGTGATAGGCGCCCGTCTCGTTGTAGAAGCGGGTGTTGTCGGCGGCAACCTCGATCCAGGAGGAACCCGCCATGGAAAAGTTGCGCATGAAGGTGGCCTCGAAATCAGGCACCTTGATGCCCAGCCAGAAGCCGCCGGACTGGGTCTGGTTCTTCATGTGCCAGATCTTGGCGCCTGCGGCCATGAGGACCTGGATGGCGTCGCCGGTGTCGCCCGGGGTGCCGCCGGTGTAGACCATGTCCATGCCGTGGAAGTCACGCTGCATTTCCAGGTTGTTCTCGAAGCCGCCGCAGGCCAAAACCACGCCCTTCTGGGAGCCGATGGTGAACTCTTTGCCGCTGGCGTCGGTAGCCACCACGCCCAGGACGGTGCCGTCAGCGTCCTGAATGAGGGACTTGAAGGAGGTCTCGAAGCAAAGCTCGATGTTGTTCCGGGCCCGGACCGCCAGGTCGAAGCCACGCCACACGCCGCCGTTTTCAAAGGTGGTGCCCACCTTGCGGACGTGGGAGGAGCAGCCGGAGAAGCTGGCGCCGTCCAGGTCGGGGAACTCGGTGACCAGGGAGCCCCAGTTGATGGGGCCGCCGCCCACGTAGCCGAACTCGTAGTCCACCTTCTCTACGGTGCCCTGGATCCATTCGCCCTGCTCGGCGAATTCCTTGACCAGATAGTCCAGGTATTCGTCCTTGATGGGGTTGGGCTGGGAGCAGGCCAGCAGATAGCGGCGGAAGGTGTCCAGATCGTCGGGGTTGGGCAGGATGACGGTCTGGCCAGAGGCGATGGAGTTGCCGCCGGCCAGCCGCTCAGGCATCTTCTCCAGCACGCAGATCTTGGCGTTGGGGTCAATGTCGTTGGCCTCCAGGGCGGCGCACTCGCCGGCCAGGCCGTAGCCCACGACCAGGAAGTCCACTTCCTTGTCGTAGCTGGCAGGAGGCGGGGTCACGGGGGCGTCGGAAGTAGGAGCAGGGTCCTTGCTTCCGCAGGCGCTGAGCAAGCCGGCCATGGCCAGGCTGGCGGTTCCGGCGGCGCTGCCCTTCAGAAAATCGCGGCGGGAAAGTTTCTTTGCCATAACAGTTTCCTCCTTCATATTTGTCCCTTGATTTGTCGTTTTTTGCCAAAATGGGACTGTAGTTATTGTATCACGTTCGGAGTTTGACAACAATTTGACTATTTGCTATAATGATAAAAAAATCTTATTGATAGGAGGGAGCCCCCCTATGAACACTATGCAGATCGCTTGCTTTTTAGAGGTGGGGCACCACCTCAACTTTGCCCGGGCTGCCGAGGTCCTCTATATCTCCCAGCCTGTGGTAAGCTACCAGATCAAGGCCATGGAGGAGGAACTGGGCGTGCAGCTGTTCACCCGGAGCAACCGCTCGGTGGCCCTCACTGAGGCGGGGGCTTATCTCTACAACCACCTGGGGCCCATCAGCCGGCAGCTGGGGGAGGTGGTCTCCACCGCCAAGGCCATTCAGGAGCGGGAGCGGTCGGTGATCATGATCTTAGTGCGGCGGCTCACCGACTACGCCGACCTCACCCGGCCCATCAAGCACTTCTCCGAAAGCCACCCCTCAGTCCAGGTGGACATTTTTCCGCCCAGCGACAGCAGCACCTGCAAGCTCCTTCTCAGCGGGGAGATCCAGCTTTCCTTCTGCTACCAGTACGAGATCCCTGCCCACTCCAAGCTGAAGTTCCTGCCCCTCAAAAAGGTCAATTACTACGTCCTGGTCAACCCGGAACACCGGCTGGCGGCCTACAAAGCCCTGGCCCTCCGTGACCTGGAGGGAGAAAAGCTGCTGCTGTCCGATTCCGAGCTTCAGAAGAACGGCGGGCTCGTCTCCCGCAGCAAGCTGGACGAGCTGAACATCCAGATCCCCCCAGCCTACAGCACCTTCGACGGGATGCTTTTGGCGGTGGAGGCAGGGGTGGGCTTCACCATCATTCCCTGCGGGGCCAAGAAGCGGTTTTCCAGCCTTACAAAGATCCCCATCCGGGACCTGCCCCACACCTCCATCGGCCTGGCCTGGGACCCTACCACCGCCAGCCCCGCGGTTTTGGACTTTATTCAGACGGCGAAAACCGGAACATCGAAAAATTGAAAAGCCCTCCGCCTGGTTTGCAGGCGGAGGGCTTTTTTGTGTTTGTCAGAGCCCCAGGAGCTTGGCGGGGTTGGCGGCGGCCATGGTCTCCAGATCGGCTTGGGGGATGCCCTCCTGCTCCATGAGGGAGAGGAAGAGCTTTATACCCTCCCCGGAGGACATTCTGCCCTGCTGGCCCAGGTCGGTGGAGAGGATGGTATGCTCCGGCCCTACACCACGGATGTAGGCGGCGATATCGCCGGGGGTCAAATTGTCGATGGGCATGAGGGCATAGCTCTGCTCGGCGTAGACCCCACCCAGAGCGGTGAGGGAACGAATGTCTTCCACGCTCAGCTCGGTGGTCTCGTAGGCGGGATGGGTGAGGATGATCTTGTCCACCCCCATGCTTTTCGCCAGGGGAACCAGGAAGAAGACTTCCTCTTTGGAAAGGTGGCCGGTGGCCAGGATCAGGCCCTCCCCGGCGATGATCCGCAGTACCTCATTAAGGGCGGAACGGAGGGCTGGATCGGCGACATTGATGGGGGGCACCTGGTCCACGGGGGTGCCGGTGACCTGGCCCCCTGTCCACTCGGGGGGCACGTCGTAGCGGCTGCCGTGGCCCTGCTGGACCCGGAGGTGGGACTGGGCGTGGACGGTGGGCATCCAGACGATCTTGAGAAGCTCCTCTCCGTCCGCTTTCATGCCCAGAGAGCCCCGGATGGCAAAGGGGTTAAGGCCCCCCACATAGTGGTTGAGGGAGAGGGAGCCCCAGACGTTGTCAAAGCCCCGGTCCCGGGCCATCTTCACAAAGGGGACGGTGGAGTAGTAGTGGCTTTTCAGTACTGCCCCTCCCATCCCCTCCGCTCGGAGGGCTTCCCCGGCGGAGAGGGCGTCAAAGCGGCGGGGGATGGCCTCAGGGCCGATGTGGAGGTGGAGGTCATAGCAGCCGGAGAGATTCATTTTGCCACCGCCTTCTCGTCACACTGGCGGTTCACTTCCTCCAGGTAGCCGTGGAACTTCTCGATGGAGGCCTGGGAGGGCTTGGGGGTGCATTTGCTCACCACAAAGAAGACCAGCAGGTTGCACATAAGGCCCCAGAAACCGCTGGACAGGCCCAGGGGGGTCTTGATGGCGGGGACGTACTGGGTGAGGATCACCACGATGACCCCGGTGACAAGGCCGCTGATGGCGCCCAGCCGGGAGGCACCCTTCCAGTAGAGGGCGCCGATCAGGGAGGGCAGGATCTGGAGGCAGCCTCCCAGGGCGATGGTGACGATGGTGGTGATAAGGGCGTTGGTGTACTGGCTGAGAATGAGGGCGGCGGCGCTGATGGCCACGATGAACACCTTGCCTGCCCGGAGGGCCTTCCCGTCGCTGACCTCCGGCTTCATGCCCTTATAGAGGTCGATGGTGAAGATGGAGGAGGCGGAGTGGAGCTGGGAATCGGTGGAGGACATGGTGGCGGCCAGGGCGCCTGCCATCACAAGGCCCACCAGGATGGGGGAGGCATACCGGGTGAGCATCATAGGCACCACCTGGTCGGCCCGCTCCAGCCCAGGCATATAAATCACGCCGGAGAAGGCAATCATCATGATAGGCACATAGAAAAAGATAAGGTAGATGGGGGTGGTAACGGACAGCCACTTCAGGGTCTTGGGGCTTTTCACTGCAAAGAACCGCTGGAAAGAGGGGGGGTAAATGGAGATGCCGAAAAGGGAGATGAAGGAGGTCATGTAGGTAGGCCAATACTCCGCCGGAATCATGACCCGCTCCGGGTACTGCTCCGCCATGGCAGTCATGAGGCCGGACCAGTTGAGAGAGCCGCTGGTCCGCACCAGCACCACCCCGCCTGCGATCCAGATCATGAGGATCATCAAAATGCCCTGGATGGTGTCGGTCCAGGCCACCGCCTTGAAGCCGCCCAGCAGGATGTAGCTGATGATGACGGCGTAGAGGATGACGCAGCCCAGCAGGTAGGACACCCGGCCCTCAGTAATGGTCTCAAAGATGATGCCGCCGGCAGCGATCTGGGACTGGAGGTAAGGAATCAGGAACACCAGGCTCACCACTGCCACCAGGTAGCGCAGGGCCTTGCTCTCATAGTAGTCACCCACCAGCTCTCCCTGGGTCATATAGTTGTACTTCTGGCCCAGATACCAGGTGGGCCGGCCAATGATGTAGATCATGAGCGGGCTCACCACGCAGGAGGTGAAGGTGGCGAAGAACCGGATGCCCCCGGAATACATCTGGCCGGCGGCGCCGATGAAGGCGAAGCTGCTGTGGAAGGTGGCCACGTAGGTGAAGAAGGCCACAAAGGCCCCCAGGGAGCGGTTGCCCACGAAGTAGTCCTGCAGAGTGCTCTGGCCCTTGGTCCGGGTGGTGATGCCTACCCCGATGACAAGGGCGCAGTAGAAGGCCACAATGAGAAGTATGATCTGCCAGTTTTCCATTTCTCTCTTCTCCTCTCAGTCCCGCATAACTTTCCAGGCCAGCAGCACACCGGCCAGGACCAGCAGGGAATAGGCGCACCAGAAATAGAAGACGCTGAAGGGCATCCCCAGAACGAAGGGCTCCAGCTTCACCGAGGCCCAGGCGCCGATGGGGTAATTGACAAGAGCGAAGGCCAGGATCCAAATGAGGACAAAGACCAGCCGCCGGGACGAGCGAGTTTTCATAGGGGTTCCTCCTCTGTGCTTCGCGTTTTTGACGAATTAGTGCGGTATCAATTTAGCGTAATAAAGTTATAGCCTATTTTGCAGCTATTGTCAAGAGAAATCGAAAAAGAGGGGAAAGAAAGAGGAGACCCCGGGTGGGGTCTCCTCTCTACTTTTTTACTTGGTTGCCCAGTTGCCCGTGGCCGCGGCTTTCAGGTAGGCGTTGACGAAGCCGTCCAGGTCTCCGTCCATCACCGAATTGATGTTGCTGGTCTCGAAGTTGGTCCGAAGGTCTTTCACCATCTGATAGGGCATGAAAACGTAGGAGCGGATCTGGCTGCCCCACTCGATCTTCAACTGGACCCCCTTCAGGTCGGAGATCTTCTCCGCCTTCTCCTGCATCTGGAGCTCCACCAGTTTGGCCCGGAGCATTTTGAGACAGTTGTCCTTGTTTTGGAACTGGCTCCGCTCCTGCTGGGAGGCCACCACGATGCCCGTGGCCTTGTGGATGAGCCGTACGGCGGAGGAGGTCTTGTTGATGTGCTGTCCGCCGGCGCCACTGGCCCGGTAGACCTGCATCTCGTAATCCTCTTCCTTGATCTCAATATCCGCGTCCTCGGGAAGGTCGGGCATCACCTCCACCGAGGCGAAGGAGGTCTGCCTTCTGGCGTTGGCGTCAAAGGGAGACACCCGCACCAGCCGGTGGACGCCGTGCTCCCCCCGGAGGTAGCCGTAGGCGTTCTCCCCCTCGATCATGATGGTGGCCGATTTGATGCCCGCCTCGTCCGCCTCCTGGTAGTCCATAATCTTATAGGTGAAGCCCTTCCGCTCGGTCCAGCGGGTGTACATCCGGTAGAGCATCTGGGCCCAGTCCTGGGCCTCGGTGCCGCCGGCGCCGGGGTGGATGGTGAGGATCACGTTGGAGCTGTCGTACTCCCCGGTGAGGAGGGTGGAGAGCCGGGCCTCCTCCATCTCCTCCACCAGCTTGTCATAGCCCGCCTCCAGCTCGGGAAGGAGGGAAATGTCTTCCTCCTCGTTGCCCATCTCGCAGAGGGTCAAAAGGTCGTCCCACTCCCGCTCCCGGCGCTGCTGGTGCTCCAGTTTGCTGCGGAGGGTGTTCATCCGCCGGGTGGCCTTCTGGCTCTTCTCCAGGTTGTCCCAAAAGCCCTCGCTGGCGCTTTCCGACTCCAGCATCTCCAGCTCCCGCCGGGCGCTCTCCAGGTCCAGGGCCTGGCTGAGGTCGTCCAGGGCAGGCTTCAGGTTATTCAGTTTCACCTTGTATTCGTCAAATTGAAGCATACCGTCACTCTCACATTCCTATATTGTATCACCCTGGGGGCACTTATGAAAAAATAAGACGTGTTACCTTCAAGTAACACGTCTTTCTGGTTGCGGGGACAGGACTTGAACCTGCAACCTCCGGGTTATGAGCCCGACGAGCTACCAATTGCTCTACCCCGCGATATGATGGTGCCGGAGACCGGAGTCGAACCGGCACGTTCTTTTGGAACACAGGATTTTAAGTCCCGGGCGTCTACCAATTCCGCCACTCCGGCATGGATGGCACGGGCCTTTCTGTAATGCCTAACTATGATACCATAGGTTACGCCGGGTGTCAAGAAAAAATTCCTGTTTCCGGCAAGCCAAAGTAAAAATTTTTTCGGTATCATCCTTCTGTCCTTCGCATAGAATAAAGGGTTCAAGCTGCAAAAGGAGGCTGTCACATGGAAAAGAAACCCCTGCCGGAAGGAGACCAGGGCGACGTGGACGACCTCATCTTCCAAGATGAAGCGCCCCGCGTCAGCCAGCGCTGAGCCCATAGAAACCGCCCTTATGGGCGGTTTTTGCGTGCTTTTCAAACGGACCGCCGGGCGTTTCTCCCCGGCGGTCCCCCATATTCGTTTTTACTCCGCCTTGTTCTCACAGTAAAAACAGCGGTACTCTCCGCTCTCTTCATCCTGGAAAAAGATCTGACCAAGGCCCTGTTCGGTGGTGGTGATGCAGTGGGGATTTTTGCACACCCCGCCGGGAAGCTGATTCCGGGGGTAATGGGGACGGCCCTTGTCGGGGCTGACGGGCTTCCCTTCCCGCTCCTTCAACAGCTTCAGAATGAGGGCCATACGGACGTACCGACCGTAGAAGGCCTCCCGGAAGTAGGCGGCCCGGGGGTCCTCGTCCACCTGGGGGGCGATCTCGTTCACCCGGGGCAGGGGGTGCATGACCAGCATCTTCTCCTTGGCCCCCGCCAGCTTGTCTGGGGTGAGGACATAGCTGTCCTTCAACCGCAAATACTCTTCCTGACTTGCAAACCGCTCCCCCTGGATCCGGGTCATGTAGAGGATATCCAGCTCCCCCATGTGCTCCTCCAGGGACTCACATTCCACATAGGGGATGCCCTTTTTGCGAAGCTCCTCCAGCATGACGGGGGAAACCGCCAGCTCTTTGGGGGAGATGAGGATAAACCTCACCCCGGCATACCGGCTCATGGCCTCCATAAGGGAGTGGACCGTCCGGCCGAACTTCAGATCCCCGCAGAAGCCGATGGTCAGGTTTTCAAAGTGCCCCAGCTCCCGGCGGATGGTGAGCAGGTCGGTAAGGGTCTGGGTGGGGTGGTGGTGGCCCCCGTCCCCGGCGTTGATGATGGGCACCCGGGTGTGCTGGGAGGCCACCAGGGGCGCCCCCTCCTTGGGGTGGCGCATGGCGATGATGTCGGCGTAACCGCTGACCACCGAAATGGTGTCCGCCACGCTCTCCCCCTTCCGGGTGGAGCTGGTGGAGGCGTCATGGAAGCCCAGGGTCTTGCCTCCCAGTCCCAGCATGGCCGACTCAAAGCTGAGCCGGGTCCGGGTGGAGGGTTCAAAAAAGAGGGCGGCCAGGATTTTGCCCCGGCAGGCCTCGCTGTACTGGTCCGGATGATCCAAAATATCCTCCGCGGAGGCCAGAAGGTCGTCAATCTCCTGGATGGTAAGGTCCAGAATACTCAGCAGATGACGCATGGTGAGCCCCCCTTACTGCTTGATCCAGCTCTCGTCGCTGGGGTTATTGCGGAAAGCGATAAGCCGGGCCACGTCCTCGGAGCGTATGTAGTCCTCCTGGGCGGCGATCTCGGCGATGACGTCAAAGTTGGTGAGGCTGTGGTTTTCCACCTGGGCCTCACTGAGGCGCTTCAGCCCCTTTTCCATGCCGTAGGTGAAGATGCTGACAATGCCCAGCACCTCCGCCCCCGCCTCCCGGAGGATGTTCACCACCTCGATGACACTGCCGCCGGTGGAGATGAGGTCCTCCACCACCACCACTTTCTGGCCCGGCTCCAACTTGCCCTCGATCTGGTTCTGGCGGCCGTGGTCCTTGGCCCCGGAGCGGACATAGCCCATGGGAAGGCCCATGAGGTGGCCCACGATGGCGGCGTGGGCGATGCCGGCGGTGGAGGTGCCCATGAGGACCTCCGCCTGGGGGTAGTGGGTGCGGACAAGCTGGGCGAGGCCCTCCTCCACGTCGGTGCGGACCGGGGGCGCGGTGAGGGTCAGCCGGTTGTCACAGTACACGGGGCTTTTGATACCGCTGGCCCAGGTGAAGGGCTCGTCAGGGCGGAAAAATACCGCCTGGATGGAGAGAAGGTCCTTGGCAATGGTCTTTTGAAGCTCAGTCATGATATACCATCCTTTCCCGCCGATGATGCCGGCGTCTCTGTTTGTTTTCAGTCTACGAATTCAGTCACGCACCGGCGGTAGGCCGCCACCGGGTCGGGGGCCTGAGTGATGGGCCGGCCCACCACGATGTAGTCCGAGCCGATCTCCTTGGCCTGAGCCGGGGTCATGACCCGCTTCTGGTCCCCCGCGTCCCCGTCGGCAAACCGGACGCCGGGGGTGACGGTCAAAAACTCCTTGCCGCAGGCCTCGTGGACCTTCCCCGATTCCAGGGGGGAGCAGACCACCCCGTCCAGCCCGGCTTCCTTTGCCCGCCGGGCGTAGTGCATGACTACCTTGTCAATGGGCTCGTGAATGAGAAGGTCCTCCTCCATGCTCTGCTGGTCGGTGGAGGTGAGCTGGGTGACGGCGATGAGGAGGGGCCGGGTACCATCGGGCCGGGTGAGGCCTTCCACCGCCGCCTTCATCATGGCCACGGTGCCCGCGGCGTGGAGGTTGCAAAGGTCCACATCCAGGTTGGATAGGACCGCCATGGCCTTCTTCACCGTGTTGGGAATATCGTGGAGCTTCAGGTCCAGAAAGATCTTGTGGCCCCGGGCCTTGATCTCCCGGACGATGGCCGGGCCCTCGGCGTAGTAGAGCTCCATGCCGATCTTCACAAAGGGCTTGCGCTCCTCCCCGGAAAACTTGTCCAGAAAGCTGAGGGTCTTCTCCTTGCTGTCAAAATCCAGTGCTACGATCACGTCTTTACCCATGGTGGGCACCTCCTATGATATCTTTGAGTTCCTTCATTCCGTATTTGTCCATCACTCTGGGAAGGTCGTCGATGATGTGCTTGCAGACCCAGGGGTCAACGAGGTTGGCCGAGCCCACCTCCACCGCCGCGGCTCCCGCCAGCATCATTTCGATGACATCCTCGGCGGTGGAGACACCCCCCATGCCGATGACGGGAATGCTCACCGCCTCATAGACCTGGTAGACCATCCGCAAAGCCACCGGGAAGATGCCCTTCCCTGAATAGCCTCCCATTCGGTTGGCGATGACGGGCCGGCGGGTCCTGGGGTCGATCCTCATACCCAAGAGGGTGTTGATAAGGCTCAGCCCGTCGGCCCCCGCCTCCTCGCAGGCCTTGGCGATGGGCACGATGTCGGTAACGTTGGGGCTCAGCTTCACATAGACCGGCTTACTGGAGACCTTTTTCACAGCCCGCGTCACCTCTGCGGCGGCCTCGGGGCTCACCCCGAAGGTCATGCCCCCGTGCTCCACGTTGGGACAGCTGATGTTCACTTCCAGAAGGCCCACCTGGTCCGACCGGCTCAGCTTCCCGCAGGCCTCCACATAGTCCTCCACCGAGAAGCCACCCACGTTGGCGATGACCTTCTTGTGGAAGTAGGCTTTCATCTGGGGAAGCTCCACCTCCAGCACATGGTCCACCCCGGGGTTCTGGAGCCCCACCGAGTTGATAAGCCCCGCCGGGCACTCGGCGATGCGGGGGGTGGGGTTTCCGAACCGGGCTTCCCGGGTGGTCCCCTTGAAGGAGAAGGTGCCCAGGCAGTTGATGTCATAGAGCTCGGCAAACTCCTTGCCGTAGCCGAAGGTGCCGCTGGCTGGGATGATGGGGTTGTCCAGCTCCCAGCCGGACAGGCTCACACTCAGGCGTCCCATAGCAGTTCCTCCCTCTCCAGCACCGGACCGTCGGTACAGATCCGCTTGCTGCCGTTTTTCGTCATCCAGCTGCAGCCCATGCACACCCCGAAGCCGCAGCCCATCCGCTCCTCAAAACTGAGCTGCCCGCTGGTTTGCGCCGCGCCGTCCACCGCCTTCAGCATGGGGATGGGGCCGCAGGCGTAGAGGTAAGAATAGGTAAGCCGGGGCATCACCGCGGTGACGAAGCCCTTTGTCCCCACGGACCCGTCCTCGGTGGCGATGCAGACCTCCGCCCCCAGGGCCTTGAACTCCTCCGCCAGGATCACTTCCTTTTCGCTGCGGAAGCCCAGGAGCGCCGTGGGCTCCTTCCCCTCCGCCAGAAGCTTCTTGCAGAGGGCGTAGAGAGGAGGCGTTCCCACTCCGCCGCCAATGAGGAGGGGCTTCTGCCCGCTTTTTGCGGTATCGAAGCCGTTGCCCAGCCCTGTCAGAATATCCAGCCTCTCCCCGGGCTTCATCTCCTCCAGCTTCGCCGTTCCGCCCCCCACGATCTTGTAAACGAGGGTCAGCTTTCCCTTCTCCCAGTCACAGACCGAGATGGGCCGGCGGAGGGTGAAGCCGGGGACCTGCACATTGACAAACTGTCCTGGGGCGGTGATGGCCCCGGTGTCCCCTTCCAGCACCATCCGGCATACGTCCCCCGTCAGGGGGGTATTTTCCCGGATGGTAAACAGCACTTGCTTCATGTTCGCTCCTTTCTCAGCCGTCGATGGTGGAAATTTCCATGGTGATCTCCTCCAGCACGTCCAGCAGGGTGCCCACCGTGTCCAGGGAGGTAAAGAGGTTCACGTTGTACTCGGTAGCCAGCATCCGGATCTTCTGACCGTCCTTCTCGGTGTGGGTCTGACCAATGCCGCTGGTGTTGATGATATAGGCTAAATGCCCCTGGCGAATGGCGGCGGGGATCTCGTCGCTGCCCTCGCTGATCTTCTGGAGGATATGGGTCCGGATGCCGTTTTCCTTCAGGAACTCCCCGGTGCCCCGAGTGGCCTGGATGTTGAAGCCCAGGTCGTAGAACCGGCGGATGAGGGGCAGGGCCTCCTCCTTATCGGTGTCGGCAATGGTGGCAAAGACGGTGCCGTAGTTTTGCAGCTTCATGCCCGAGGCCTGCAACGCCTTGTAGAGGGCCCGGTTCAGCTTGTCGTCGTAGCCGATGGCCTCGCCGGTGGACTTCATTTCGGGAGACAGGTAGGCGTCCAGGCCCCGAATCTTGTTGAAGGAGAAGACGGGCACCTTCACATACCGGCGCTTCTTCTCGGTGGGGTAGATGTCAAAAATGCCCTGCTCCTTCAGGCTCTTGCCCAAAATGACCTCGGTGGCGATGTCGGCAAGGCTCCAGCCCGTGGCCTTGGAGAGGAAGGGCACCGTCCGGGAGGAGCGGGGGTTCACTTCGATGATGTAGACCTCGTCCTGCTTATCCACAATGAACTGGATGTTGAAAAGGCCCACGATGCCAAGGCCCAGGCCCAGCTTTTTGGCGTACTGGAGGATGATGCCCTTCACCTTGTCCGAGATGCTGAAGGGCGGGTAAACGCTGATGGAGTCGCCCGAGTGGATGCCGGTGCGCTCCACCAGCTCCATGATACCGGGGACGAACACGTCCCGGCCGTCGCAGATGGCGTCCACCTCCACCTCCTTGCCCACGATGTACTTATCCACCAGCACGGGCTTGTCCTCGTCGATCTCCACGGCGGTTTTCAGATACTGGCGAAGCTGCGCTTCATCCCCCACGATCTGCATGGCCCGGCCGCCCAGCACGAAGGAGGGCCGCACCAGCACCGGGTAGCCGATCTCTGCCGCCGCCTTCACACCGTCCTCGATCCGGGTCACCGCCCGGCCCTGGGGCTGGGGGATGTTCAGCTCCAGCAGGATCTTTTCAAAGGCGTCCCGGTTCTCCGCCCGCTCGATGGCGGCGCAGTCGGTGCCGATGATCCGGGCCCCCCGCTTCATGAGGGGCTCGGCCAGGTTGATGGCGGTCTGGCCTCCCAGGGAGGCGATGACCCCCAAGGGCTTTTCCAGGGCAATGATGTTCATGACATCCTCGGCCGTCAGGGGCTCAAAGTAGAGCTTGTCCGCCGTTGTGTAGTCGGTGGAGACAGTCTCGGGGTTGTTGTTGATGATAATGGCCTCATACCCCGCCTTTTTGATGGTCTGGACGGCATGGACGGTGGAGTAATCGAACTCCACGCCCTGGCCGATGCGGATGGGGCCCGCTCCCAGCACCACGATCTTCTTCCGCTCCGACACCGGGCTTTGGTTTTCCCCGGTGTAGGTGGAGTAGAAATAGGGGATGTAGGCCCCGGTGTGGCAGGTATCCACCATCCGGTAGGCGGGCAGGATGCCGTCGGCCATCCGGCGCTCGTAGACCTCCCCTTCGGGGACGCCCCAGAGCTTGGCGATGTACTTATCCCCAAAGCCCATGACCTTGGCCTTTTTCAGGGTCTCGCTGTCTTTATTGGCGCTGACCACCTCTTCAAAGTCCACGATCTTTTTCACAGACTCCAGGAAGAAGGGGGTGATCATGGTAACCTCATGGAGCTTTTCAATGCCCTCCCCCAGCCGGAGGAGCTGGGCGATGGCATAGATGTTGTCGTCCCGGAACTGGGCAATATACTCCAGAAGCTCGGCCCGGCTCATGGCGTCGAACTTGGGAAGCCACAGGTGGCAGGCCCCGATCTCCAGGGACCGCACCGACTTGAGCATACACTCCTCCAATGTGGCGCCGATGCCCATGACTTCGCCGGTGGCCTTCATCTGGGTGCCTAGGGTGTTGGAGGCGGCGGAAAACTTGTCGAAGGGAAACCGGGGGAACTTGGCCACCACATAGTCAAGGCTTGGCTCAAAGGCGGCAGTGGTGTTGGCGATGGGGATCTCGCTGAGGGCCATGCCCACAGCCACCTTGGCGGTGACCCGGGCGATGGGGTAGCCGCTGGCCTTGGAGGCCAAAGCGGAGGACCGGGACACCCGGGGATTTACCTCAATGAGGAAATATTCGGAGGAGTTGGGGTTCAGGGCAAACTGAACGTTGCAGCCCCCCTCGATCTTCAGCTCCCGGATGATCTTGATAGCGCTGTCGTTGAGCATTTTAAGGTCGTGGTCGTTGAGCGTCATGATGGGAGCCACCACGATGGAGTCTCCCGTGTGGACGCCCACCGGGTCCACATTCTCCATGCCGCAGATGGTGATGGCGTGGTCGGTGGAGTCCCGCATGACCTCGAACTCGATCTCCTTGTAGCCCTTGACGCTCTTTTCAATGAGCACCTGGTGGACCGGGGAGAGGTTGAAGGCGTTGGTGCCGATCTCCACAAGCTCCGCCTCGTTGTAGGCGAAGCCGCCGCCGGTGCCCCCCAGGGTGAAGGCAGGCCGGAGGACCACCGGGTAGCCGATATGCTCCGCCGCCTTTTTGGCCTCCTCCAGGGAGTAGGTGATCTCAGAGGGGATGACGGGCTCCCCGATGGACTGGCACAGCTCCTTGAAAAGCTCCCGGTCCTCGGCCCGCTCGATACTGCGGCTGTCGGTGCCCAGAAGCTCCACGCCGCACTCCTGCAACACCCCCTTCTTCTCAAGCTGCATGGCAAGGTTCAGCCCCGTCTGTCCGCCGATGCCGGGGACAATGGCGTCTGGCCGCTCATGACGGATGATCTTGGCAACGTACTCCAATGTCAAGGGCTCCATATACACCTTGTCGGCGATGGTGGTGTCGGTCATGATGGTGGCCGGGTTGGAGTTTGCAAGAACCACCTCATAGCCCTCCTCCTTCAAGGCAAGGCAGGCCTGGGTGCCTGCGTAGTCAAACTCGGCGGCCTGGCCGATGACGATGGGGCCCGAGCCGATGATGAGGATCTTCTTAATATCCGTTCTCTTTGCCATACTGCGCTCCTCCTTATTTCTTCTCGTAAACAGCATTTCCTTCGTATACAGTCAAAAGGCACCTTCCATAGACCTCATCCCCCGCGAAGGGGGTGCTGCGCCCCTTGGAGGCGAACTCCGCCGGGTCGATGGTGTAGGGCGTTTCCACTTCAAAGACGGTGCAGCCCGGGTCGCTTTCGATATTAAAGCGCTTCCGGGGATTCCAGCAGAGCAGCTCGCAGAGCCGCTCCAACGTCAGGATGCCCGGCTTCACCAGATGGGTGTAGAGCACCGGGAAGGCGGTCTCCAGCCCCACCACACCCATGAGGCTTCCCTCCAGCCCCTTGGACTTTTCCTCCGCCGAGTGGGGGGCGTGGTCGGTGGCGATCATGTCGATGGTACCGTCCAGAAGCCCCTGGATGAGGGCCTCCCGGTCCTCCCGGCTCCGAAGGGGCGGGTTCATCTTGAACCGGCCCTCCTCCTGAAGGTCCCCGTCGCAGAGAGTCAGGTAGTGGGGCCCCGTTTCGCATGTTACGTCCACCCCTTCCGCCTTGGCCTTCCGGATGAGCGCTACGCTCTCCTTGGTGGAGATGTGGCAGACGTGGTACTTACAGCCCGTCTCCCGGGCCAGCCTCAGGTCCCGGGCGATTTGGCCCCACTCGCTCTCCGAGCAGATGCCCCTGTGGCCGTGGGCTTTGGCGTAGGCGCCGTCATGGATGTAGCCGCCCTTCAAAAGTGTGTTGTCCTCGCAGTGGGCGGCAATGAGCTTGCCCAGGGACTTGGCCTCCCTCATGGCGGCACGCATCATCTCCTCCCCCTGCACTCCCCGGCCGTCGTCGGAAAAGGCGCAGACCAGGGGGGCAAGCTCCCCCATTTCGCTGAGTTTTTCCCCCTTCTCTCCCCGGGTGATGGCCCCGTAAGGGTACACCGGGATGCAGGCCGTCTCCCGGATAGCCTTCAACTGGGGCTCCAATGTCTCGGGCGAGTCGGCCACCGGGTCCAGGTTGGGCATGGTACACACGGCGGTGTAGCCGCCCCGGACGGCGGCCCGGGTGCCCGTCTCCATGGTCTCTTTATAAAAATACCCCGGCTCTCTGAAGTGCACATGCACATCACAGAAACCGGGGAAAATAAGATAGGGACCAAAGGAAACGGGAACACGGCCACCACCGATAAGGAATCGGTCAATGGCTTCTCTCACATCACTCTGCCGATGATCTTCCATTCGAAAACGCAAGGTGACTGCCTCCCTTCCCATGAAAAAGGCCCGTACCGGGCCTTAGGCATTTCTGGTATTTTATCACAGGGAAAGGGCGGTGTCAAGAAGGAAATGAAAAAAGGCGGAATATGGGGTATTTTAGCTATGATCGGAAAGA
The DNA here is from genome assembly GCA_022800215.1 of Oscillospiraceae bacterium. Taxonomy (GTDB): domain Bacteria; phylum Bacillota; class Clostridia; order Oscillospirales; family Oscillospiraceae; genus Vermiculatibacterium. Next base: position 111,886 of record JAAWPV010000003.1, read on the forward strand.
GAATTTTACGCCGCGGGCACTGTTTTGGAATACCGCTGGGGAATCAGGCCCGCCCGAGTGAGGGCCAGTACCAAAACGGGCAGAACCACCAGCTGCATCACCATGGCAGGGGTGGTTCCCACCACATAGGCGCTTGCCCACATGGCAATGGTGTAGCTCTGGGCATTGGAGAGAAATGCCACCGCCCGGACCACGCCGCCGGCCACCCGGCCCAGCAGCAGAGCAGGCACCATGGAGAGATAGATGTCCGCCGCCGTCCTGCCGGTACGGATAAACCGCATACCCAGGCCGGTAACCAGTCCGTAAACACACACCTCAGGGCACATATAGATGAGCTGGGAGGCTGCAGGCATACCGGAAAGAACACTGGAGAGGATGGGTCCCACTATTCCACAGAGGGCGCCGTAGGGCCAGCCGCAGAGGAGCCCGCAGAGAAGAGCCGGGAAATGCAGTGGACTGAAGGCCATACCCAACCCCGCGGCATGGAACACAAGGGGCAGCACATAGGACAGGGCAACGCAGAACGCGCAGGTACAAATTTTTTTGACAGATGACATGGAACATTCTCCTTTCGTTTTTCCCCGCAAACAAAAAAGAAGGTATGGGCCCTCTTGGCAAGAGGACGCATACCTTCCTGGTATACATAGCAAGCACACGCGGGGGATGGACAGAAATAAAAACGCTTCGGCGCTGTGAGCTGGCTTCCCGCCAGCCGATTTTCTATATTTTACTGAATTTTCACGCTTTTGTCAAGCGATCTGCTCCACCACGGTCCGCAGCGCTTTCACAGCTTCCCTGATAAGTCCGCTCATACTCATATCGGCAACGCCCACCACCACGTTGTCGCAGTGGTCAAAGGGAATGAGGATGCGCCGCGCAGGGCTCCGGCCCACGGCAGCTGCCATAACAGGGGTGATCTCCCCCAGCATGGCGTCGGCAATGACGATACCCACCGGCCCCAAAATCACATCGGCTGTCCGGCAGGCCACCACCACAGCGTTCTCCCCGGTGGCTGCCCGGTCCGCCCCCGCTTTCAGCATGGCGGAGGTCGCTGCGCTGTTGGTCCCCACCGCCGTGACGGAAACCTCCGGCAGTTCCTGCTTGATAGAGCCCACCAGCTGGCGGCCGATACCGCCCCCCTGGGCGTCGATCACAAGAATATTGATCGGTTTTTTCATCCGTCATTCCCCCTTACATCCTTTTTAACAGTATACCGCAGTCCGTGCAATTTGGAAAGGAAAACTTCCCTCCCCCGGGAAGCTTCCGGTACTTCATGGCCATGTTCCTCCCCTCACTTCCCGTACTTCTCCGCCGCCTTTTCCGCGCAGGTCAATGCGTTCCGGCTCCGGGGACAGGCAAGACCGTGTATGGTCAAAATTTTCGCTTCTGACAGGTTTTGCGGACTTTCGGCCATATCATAGCATTTAAAGCTCGCTTTAAGTCAAGAACTTTTTGCTCTTGACATTGTGAAAGAATTTGCTATAATCTCTGTTGGTAAGAAACCGACATTTCTCCAACATTTGTATATTTCCTAAAAATGTTCTTGAAATGCCCAAATCTGTTAAATATAGGAGATATTCTCCTGTATTAATAAAGAAGAAAGGGATATTTGTCATGAAGAAAAGATCGATCCTCGCACTGCTCACCGCCTCCTGTCTGATGCTGGCCTCCTGCGGTCAGACCGCTCAGGAGACGCCCGACCCCACCCAGGAGAACACCGGGTCCGCCTATACCGCGGGCACCTATGAGGCCACTGTCAACGGGCACAACGCCCCCATCACCGTGGCCATCACCGTCTCCGACAACGCCATCACCAAGGTGGAAGTCCCCACCGAGAACGAGACCATCGGCGTTGGTAAAGTTGCCATTGAACGTATGACACAGCGCATCGTGGACGAGCAGAGCCTTGCCTGCGACGTCATCACCGGCGCTTCCATCACCAGCCGGGCCATCCTCAACGGTGCTGCCACCGCTTTGAAGGAAGCCGGTATGGATACCACCGAGCTGACCAAGGCTCCCGCCAAGCCCGAGGCCAAGGACGCCGAGTACACCGCCGACGTCGTGGTGGTGGGCGGCGGCGGCGCCGGCCTGGCTGCCGCTGTCTCCGCCGCGCAGAACGGCGCCAGCGTCATCGTGGTAGAGAAGCTGGACATTCTGGGCGGCTCCACCAACGTGTCCGAGGGCGCCCTCAACGCCGTGGACCCTGAGCGTCAGGGCGCCCAGGGCATCGAGGACTCCGTAGAGAAGTTCATCACCCAGACCTACGAGGGCGGCCACTCCACCGGCGACATGGACCTTATCACCTATATGTGTGAGAACGCCATGGGCAGCGTGGAATGGCTGGAGAGCATCGGTGTGGAGTTCAAGGACGAGGTAGGCACTGCCACCGGCGCCCTGTGGCAGCGCAGCCACTATACCGTGACCCCCTCCGGCAACAGCTACATCCGGGTCTTTGACGAAGTGATGAGCAAGATGGACAACGTCCAGATCCTTTACAGCACCACCGCTGAGGAGCTTATCACCGACGGCGATAAGGTCACCGGCGTGAAGGCCACCGGCAGATACGGCGAGACCGTCACCGTCAACGCCAACAACGGCGTGGTCCTGGCCACCGGCGGCTTCGGCTCCAACAAGGAGATGCTGGGCGAGGCCAACACCGGCGTGTGGTCCCACGTGGACGTGACCAAGCTGGGCTGCACCAATATGTACCTGTCCGCCCAGGGCGCCGGCATCACCATGGCCCAGGCCATCGGCGCCGACGTGACCGGCATGTCCGACATCCAGCTCCATCCCTGCGGTACCCCCGGCACCGGCCTGATGGAGAACATCCGTACCTCCGGCCGGAACCGTATCTTCGCCAACGTCCACGGCGACCGCTTCGTCAATGAGGGCGCTGCCCGTGACACGCTGGCCCAGGCCATTCTGGACCAGGACGAGCAGACCTACTGGATCGTGGTAAACGCCATCCGCTATCCCTCCCGTGACTTTGTGGACGCCAACGGCGCCACCATCGCCAACATGGTAGCCCAGGGCGTGGTCGTGGAGGCCGACACCCTGGCCGAGCTGGCTGAAAAGACCGGCATGGACGCCGACAAGCTCCAGGCTTCCATCGACGACTACAACGCCATCGTCCGGGGCGAGCTGGAAGATCCTCTGGGCTTCACAGCCAATAACCAGGCCGACCAGGAGATGCTGGAAGGCCCCTGGTACGCCTGTAAGAAGGTCGTCACCGTCCACCACACCATGGGCGGCTTGAAAATCAACGTGAACACCGAGGTGCTGGACACCGAGGGCAATGTGATCGAGGGCCTGTTCGCTGCCGGCGAGGTCACCGGCGGTATCCACGGCGAGAACCGTCTGGGCGGCAACGCCATCGCCGACTGTATGACCTATGGCCGGCTGGCCGGCGCCAACGCTGCCGCCAACCAGTAAGCAGCCTGATATCAAAAGCAGACCGGGGATTTTCCCCGGTCTGCTTTTTCTATATTCTCTTTATTTTACCAGGCTATCCACCCAGGCGAAAAGCTCGGGCAGGTCGTAATCTCCGCTGTGAGGCATGGCCCAGGGGAAGCGGAAATCCACATCAAATCCCCTGTTCCGGAGCATCAGGGCCAGGATGGTCGGAATGGCCATAGAGGTATCCCGGTCGGCAGCGCCATGACGCACCCGCCAGTGGCGGGCGGTGTCCGCCTTGCCGATGTACTCTACGGGATTCAGCATCTTCACCACCTGAGCTTCGGCCATTTGGGCGCCCTCAGCGGTGGAGTGCTCCATGGCAAAGGCGGTAAAATGCCGGGCCGGGATGGCGGCAGTCCCAAACTCCCCGTTCTCCGGGCTGCTCAGGTCCAGGGCGTCGAAAGCGGGAACATTCTTCATCCGGGTGATGAAGCGAAGATACCCCTCCCAGTCGACCCCGGTCACCTTTCCATCCTCCACCGTCAGGCAGTCCAGCTCCTCGGGTACTGCGTCGATGGCCCGCTCGGCCATGCCGCCCTGGCGGGACTGCCGGGTCTCCACCTCATGCTGTGCAGAGGCCACCAGCAAAGAAATAACGTAATCCTGGAAGCTGCCGGTGCCATCAGGCTCCATGGTCAAGAGCATGCCGTCGGGAGCCTTAAGCCCCAAGCTGTTCACATAGTCGGGGAAGAGGGCCTTTAATGCCTTGGAGTTCTCCCTCTCCGCCTCGGTCAGCTCCCCCACGAAGGGGACCTTCACATCCTGGCCGTCCTGAATCACATGCTTGGTGCGGTGGAAGTCCCAGATGCCGCAGAACTCCCACTCATAGGCCATATCCGCATGTTCCAGGTTATGGATGGGGCAGTAGCAGCTGGCGGCAAAGATGTCGTCCCGCCCTTCCAGGGCGCCGATGGCTTTCAGGTAGGGCTCGTAGTCCGGGCTGTTTCCTGTGACGCCCACCAGGGCGGAGAGAGCGCCGCCGGCGCTGATGCCGTCGGTAACCATCTTCTCCGTGTCGCCCGGGATCCGGTCCTGGTGGAAGCGGAGGAAACGAATGGCCGCCTTCATATCCACGATGAGGGCCGGAGCCTTACCGGTAAAGTGGTCGCTGACGGCCTCCTCCTTGCGGATGGCTCCCCCCTCAAAGATCTCGTTGCTCTTGGTGCCTGAGGTGCGGCCCCGGACGCCCACCGCGGCCACCACATAGCCGTGGGCCAGACATTTGAAAATGATGTTGATGCCCCGCCCGTTCCGGTTCGGACCGGGAACCCCTGCCGGGCCGGGCATATAGCCGCCCACCTGGTTCAAAACAAAGATGGGGGCGGTGTGCAGGTCATACCCGTTGATGCTCTCTCCCCGGTAAAAGGCCTCAGGTGCAAACAGGTTCAAAACCTGAATGGGATCCTCCGGCCGGGTACAGTAGGAAAGGCCCTCAAAGGCCCGGTACTCGATCGTGTTGTTTTCCAGCGTACAGGTTTTGACCTCATATGCGGCAGGATCAAAGGGAAGATTTTCCATGTGAACCCCTCCTTAAAATAATAAACTTCTTTTATGAGTATACAATATTTTTCTCCCTCCATCACTTCAAAATTTGCTACAATTATGGACCAACTCTTTGGATATAGATTGCAAACGGGCAACATTTCTGCTAAAATAAAAGTCCCAATTCGGCTTTGTGTGTTCGGATGAATAATTATTTTCATACAAATCCAGCTTTAAGGAGGGCCTAGCATGAAAAGAATTATGGTATCTGTTGCAATATTCATAGTGGTTTTTATCGTTTCATACGTAGGACTTTGTTATTTAGTTCCTGGGTTGAGGATCAAAC